>CAXMOC010000075.1:0-2485 GCA_964194865.1 uncultured Opitutales bacterium
CAGCTGCGAGGTCTGATTCACGAGGTGGTACCGGCCGTGCGTCTCGAGCGCCCCGATCAACCTGTATCCATCTGGTCCGCCGGCTGCTCGAGTGGCGAAGAGCCGTTCACCGTCGCGATGCTGGCGCTGGAGGCGGGCCTACAGCCCGGACGAGATTTGCGCATCTACGCCTCCGACATTTCTCGACGCGTGTTGCGCAAAGCACGGCAGGGCGTGTACCGCGAGTCCTCGTTCCGTGAGACGGATCCCGTGCTGCGCGAGAAATATTTCAGCGAGAAGGAGGGCACGTCACGTATCTCCGATGCGCTGAAACAATGCGTCGATTTCGTGCACGTGAACCTCACGGATCGTTCCAAGCTGGCGCTGCTCGGGAAGATGGACGTTGTCCTATGTCGCAACGTCATCATCTACTTCGACGTCGAGAGCAAGCGCCAGGTCATCCGGACCTTCCATGAGAAGCTGCGCCCCGGCGGTCACCTGATGCTCGGGCACTCCGAGTCGCTCATCAACCTGTCGAGCGATTTCCATCTGCGGCACTTGCGGAGCGATCTCGTCTATCAGCGCCCGTTGCCGGGTGTGTCGCCCCAGCACCCGTGGGACGCGATCGTCGACGCCACACTCGCGGAAGGAGCGGCGTCGTGACCCGTAGGGACCTCGTCCGCGTGCTCGTGATCGACGACTCGGCGTTCAGCCGACAGGCCATCACGCGCATGCTCGAGACGTCGCCGCTGATCGAGGTGGTCGGTGTCGCGCGCGACGGCGAAGATGCGCTGCGCAAGGCCTTCGAGCTGCGGCCGGACCTGATTACGCTGGATCTCGAGATGCCTGGCATGAATGGCTTCACGTTCTTGCGCCTCATGATGGCCCGCCAGCCCACGCCGGTCATCGTGATCAGCAGTCGCAGCGGCGACCAGGACGTGTTCAAGGCGCTGGACCTGGGAGCTGTCGATTTCATCGCCAAGCCCACGCCGCACGCGACCCCCGAACTCGTCAGCATCGAGCGCGAGCTGATCCTCAAGGCCCTGGCCACCCGTGAGCTGCGCATGGACAATGTCAGCGAGCGACTGCTGGCGGAGCCGACGGTGGCGAGCTGCGTTGGTGACGCGGTCGCGCCCCCCGCTGTCGTGGTCATCGGCTCATCGACCGGCGGCCCTGCGGCACTGGTGCAGCTCTTTGGCGCATTCGATGCGCCGCCGCCGTGCAGCTTTCTGGTGGCACAGCACATGCCCGCGGGCTTTACCGCTGCGTTTGCGGAACGGCTGGATCGTCTGACGGCGTTGTCGGCCAGAGAAGCGCGCGGCGGCGAGGGTGTGACACCCGGGAGCATTTTGATCGCTCCAGGTGGCTGCCATCTGGAACTCGTCTCGCTGGGGGGACGGGCCGTGACTCGGGTGGTTCCGGCCACGTCAGCGGACAAGTACGTGCCTTCCGTAGATCGCCTCTTCACGTCCGCGGCGAAGCATCAGGGCGCTGACCTGTTGGCGCTGGTGTTGACTGGCATGGGCGATGACGGCCGACTCGGCGTCGGGCATGTGAAGCAGGCCGGCGGTCGAGTAATCGCCGAAGCGGAGTCGACGGCGGTGATCTTCGGAATGCCGCAGCAGGCGATTCGAACCGGTGCGGTGGATGTCGTGTTGCCACTGCCGGAGATGGCTGCGGCGATCCAGCGCGGCGCGGCCAGCGGCCGATAGGAGAGTTCAACGATGAGAGAATCGGTATGAGCGACGACCGCTCGAAGACTCTTCGGAAGGGCGAGGAGGTGCTCAACATCCTGAACCGGGGCGCCGAGTTCGCACGGGATCTGTTGCGCGAGAACGAACGCTTGCGTGACAGCCTCGCGCGAACCGAGGATCGGACGCGAGCCGCGGCGCAGAACCCCGATGACTGGGAAAAGCTGCGCGGCGAGCTGCTCTCTCGCATCCAGGCTCTGGAGGACGAGAATCGCGGCTTTCGGGAGCGTCTGTTCGAAGTCGAGGACGAGAATCGCTGTTTCGCGGATCGCTACCTCGAGATCGAAGAGGAGAACAACAACCTCGCAAATCTCTACGTCGCAAGCTATCAGCTGCACTCGACGCTTGACTTGGAAGAAGTGCTGCGCATCGTCGTCGAGATCGTCATCAACCTGGTCGGCGCCGAGACGTTCGCGGTCTACGCGCTGGACGGCGAGAGCGGAGAGCTGAAGGTAGTCGCCTCCGAGGGTGCCGCCGGAGCCGATTTCCCGGTGGGCCGACTCGGGGAAGGAGCTGTCGGGGAGGGGGCGACGGCCGCCGAGACCCTCTGTCTCAGCACCGAGAACTCCGACGACCTGTTCCAGCCGATGGTGGTGATTCCGCTGCACATCCAGAAGCAGCCGATCGGCGCCATCGCGATCTTCAGTCTGCTGCAGCAGAAGCAGGGCTTCACAGCCCTCGATCACGAGCTGTTCAACCTTCTGGGAGGACACGCCGCCACCTCGCTCTTCGCGGCGCGGCTCTACTCCCAGTCC
>CAXMOC010000076.1:0-22441 GCA_964194865.1 uncultured Opitutales bacterium
CTCGTTACGGCCGCCGCCAGCAGGACGATGGACCCAGCTCGAAAGCGCAATGTCGTCAGCTCGGCGATCGCGGAGATAAAGGCGGGATAGACCCCGGCGGCCAGCAGCATCGTGCCGCCGCTAATTCCCGGAACGAGGTTGGCCAGACCCATCAGGCTGCCACCGATGGCTCCGCGAATTCCGGTCAGGAACATGGAACCAGTCGGCGGGCCGGATTCGTGCAACGCGGTTCTCCCAGGAGCTGCGGACGCGGTACTGTAGCAGCGAGTAGGCGTCGTACGAGGACCCGCTGTGTGTGGCCGATTTACCCTGAGTGCATCGCCGGAAGCGGTTGCCGAGCACTTCGATCTGCACGAGGTGCCGCAGCTTTCTCCGCGTTTCAACATCGCGCCAACCCAGGCCGTGGCCAACGTCTACGTCCCCGGCCCCACCTCGGCCCGGGTTCTCGAGCCACGGGGTTGGGGATTGATTCCTTCTTGGACCCAGGATGAGGGCCTGGGAAACCGCCAGATCAATGCGCGAGTCGAGACCGCAGCCGAGAAGCCGACATTCCGGGACGCTCTGCGGCGCCGCCGGTGTCTGATCCCAGCAGATGGCTTTTACGAGTGGTCGGGGCCGTCCCTTTCCAAGCAGCCGTACCACATCGGGCTCGCCGACGGAGCGCTCTTTGGGTTCGCCGGCCTGTGGGAGAGCTGGCGCGATTCGTCGGGCCGCGCCATCGAGACCTGCGCGATTCTGACGACGGCTGCGAATCCGCGGCTGGCAGAGCTACACCAACGGATGCCCGTGATTGTGGATCCCGATCAGTACGGACGTTGGCTCGATCCGGCGATCGAGGACCCGAGCCAGTTGTGGCCCCTCGTCGCAAGTTGCCGATCCGAGGCGTTGCGGTTTCATCCCGTTGGCTTCCAGGTCAATGATGTCGGCTGTGACGATCCGAGCTGCCTTCAAGCGGTCGCGGAATCCCAGCCCTCGCTCTTCTGAATCGTGGTGAGTGGTCCGCAGATCGGGTCGCACACCCCCAGCCGAACGCGAAAGCGCTGGGCAGGCCGGGTACGGATCGCACTCTTGTGCGGCATCGGGCTGCTCTTCGCCGCATCGATTCCCTGGTATCGGGGCGAGGCGCCCCCCGGCAGGCTCCTCGGGCTGCCAGATTGGGTAGCCGTTGCGCTGCTGTGTTACACGCTGGCCGCAGTCCTCAACTCCGTAGCGTGGCTTCTGACGGACGTTCCTGACTCGATCGAAGCGAGCGAGGAAGAAGCCCCTTGACGCTCGCAGATCTTGGATTCTGGGGGCTAGGGGTATATCTGCTGCTCCTGGTCGGCATTGCGATCGTCGCCAGGCGCGCCCGTCGCAACGACTCGCCGGCGGATCACTTTCTCGGCGGTCGCGACCTCGGCGTATTCGTGCTCTTTCTCACCCTCTACGCGACTGCGTACAGCGGAAACTCGCTACTGGGCTATCCGGGCGAGGCCTACCGGCGCGGCTTCTCCTGGATCATGGCGACGGGGTTCATGCTCTCGATCATCGTGGTCTTTCACGCCCTGGTCCCGCGCCTGCGACCCATTGCCATTCGCGAGCACTTCGTGACCCCAGGAGACTGGGTTCGCTTCCGGTTCTCGAGTGAGCCCGGTGCGCGGGACCTATTGCTCGGTGTTGCGCTGTTGATGACGCTGGCGCTGCTCAACTTTCTCTTTGCTCAGCTCAAGGCCATGGGCGAGCTGGCAGAGCAGGTGACCGCAGGAGCCGTCCCCTACGAATGGGGAATCGCAATCCTCGCCGCCATGATCTTGTTCTACGAGACCTTGGGTGGAATGCGCGCAGTGGCTTGGACGGACGCATTTCAGGGCATCTTGATGTTGGTTGGGCTGGCGGCGCTGCTGAGTTGGTTGCTCGCCGAGGCGGGTGGGCTCGGCGAACTCACGGGCCAGATTCTTGCCGCCCGCCCGGATGCAGCGGACATTCCCGATGCCACGGAGCAGGCCAACTGGATCAGCACCATCGTGCTACTCGGCCTCGCCAGCGTCGTCTACCCGCAGGCGATCCAACGCATCTACGCGGCGCGAAGCGGAAAAGTGCTGCGACGTTCCTTTGCGTTGATGACGTTCATGCCGCTGACCACCACCCTGGTGGTCACCCTGATCGGCCTCGCCGCGATCGCGCGTTTCCAGGATCTCGGCAGCGTGGAGGCCGATCGCGTCATGCCGCTGCTGCTCGGGGCCTGGGCGAGCAGTGGAGCCTATCAGGCGATTGCAGCACTGATCGTGTTCCTCGGCGCCTTGGCTGCGATCATGTCGACCGCGGACTCGGTCCTGCTTTCCCTGGGGTCGATCGCAGCGGAAGACCTGCTGGGAAGATCGCACCGCGATGCCGCAACGACCCAGCTGGGGAAGCGTGTCGCCGGCGGCTTGATGATCGGAATGGCACTCCTCGCGATGGTGGCGCGCGAAGTGACTCTGTGGGGCGTGATCGAACTCAAGATGGAGCTACTGATCCAATGTGTGCCGGTCTTCTTGTTGGCGATCCGCTGGCCGGGCATGCGAGCGAGGCCTGCGCTGCTCGGTTTGGTAGTGGGCACAGCCATCGCGATACTCGGCGTGTACCTGGATGCCAAACGAGTCGGTGGCGTCCACATCGGCGTGATCGGACTCTGCGTGAACATCCTGATTGGGAGCCTGGGTTCGCTGAGGCGACCGCTAGCGGCGCGCGCGCTGTAGCGCCGGCCGCGCACTCGCCGGGACGCGAGATTCCGCGGAACTCACTCGTGGTCAGGGTCCGAAACGCCGTAACCCAATGCACGTAGGCGCTCGGCGTCTTCATCGCTCAGCTTCTGGCGTAACTCGGGTTTGCCGCGCGGCAGCTGCTCGCGAAATTCCATCAACCGCCCGACCAAGCGTTGCGCGGTCTCCGGCGCCCGCTGGGGCCGTTCGCCGCCCAGCGGGTCACGCTGGTACAAGCGCGGGTCCCAGTGGTCGTCGACTCGGGTCAGGATCAGCTTATGAGACCCGCTGACGATTCCGTAGCGCTGGGTACCTCCCGCGCCGAGCGTTGCCAGGTAGGGCTCGCTATTCGCCGCGCCGTCGGTGCGGAGCAGATCTCGCCCCGTCGAGGCGTGGGGCGATTCCGCTGCCATCGCCAGCAGCGTCGGAAACAGGTCGACCAGCGATGCCACATCATCTCGCTGTCCCGGGCCAACGTCCGGTGCGCGGATCATCAACGGGACGTGGACCAGCGGATCCGTCAACCGGTCGCCGTGCGCAAACCAATAGTCATCCTCGCCCAGCGCCTCGCCGTGGTCCGAGGTGAAGACCAACGCGGCCTCATCGAGCCCGCGCTCCCGCAACCCTCGAATCAAGCGCCCGATCTGCTCGTCTAGATAGGCGACTTCTCCGTTGTAGCCGGCCCGGTAGAATGCCACCTCTCGTTCGTCGCCGATCTCCTGATAGCGCGGAAGTGAGCCTTGACCGGCCCGCCCCGCTTCGATGGGAAGACGGCGCCGTCCATCCGCGGCGCGTCTCTCGGTCTCGAGGGTGCGCGACCGATATCCCTCGGGCGGCGTATAGGGACCGTGTGGGTCTTGGTAGTGGATCCAGAGGAAACAAGCAGGCGGTGAATCGATCAGCAGCGAGTCGAGCAGCTCGAGGGCGGCGTCGGTCGTATCCGCCGCAATCCGCTCGGGCCAGTCGCGTCCGAGCTCGCGCTGTGGAAGCTCGTCGTCATAGCGGTCGAAGCCCCTCGCCAGGCCGGCATTGCGCTGTAGCACGAAGTTGCTCACGACGGCGGCAGTCGACCAGCCGGACTCGCGCAACAGGGTCGCCAGCGTTGCGGTCTCCGCTGGCAGGGCCGAACGGTTGCTCTGGATTCCCAGCTCCTCGGGATAGCGGCCCGTGAGCAGAGCGCTGACGGAAGGGAGCGTGAACGAGGTGGGCGCGTAGACGCGCCGAAACACCAGACTCTCCCGCGCGAGAGCATCCAGGTTCGGAGTCAGCTGCAGATCGCTGCCGTAGGCGCCCAGCCGATCCGCGCGCAGGGTGTCGGCCGTGATGAGGATCAGCAATCGTGGCTTGGCGGTTTCACACGACAGCTGCGCCAGAGCCAGTGCACCGAGTGACACCGCGATGATGAGACTCAAGCAGCGAGGTCGTCGCGGGATACGCTGTCGCGGTGTTCGCGAGTTGGGGAAGCGCGGCATGAGACCTGATCGCCGAGGCTAGCACGGAGCCCGCCCATCGGAGCGTCCTCGGATTGCTGGCGGTCGGCCCATGTGCGATCGTAGCTCGCGCTTCCGCCTCCTCCGAAGCTGATGAATTCAAACCGTTCTCGCCTCGCCTGCATCGCGATCGTCGTTGCGACCATTGCAGTGTTTGGATTGCTGCGCGTTCCGTTTTTGTCGCTTCCGCTCGAGCGTGACGAAGGCGAGTACGCGTACATCGCTCAGCGAGCCGCATACGGCGAGATCCCGTACCGCGATGCCTTCGACCAGAAGCCGCCGGGAGTGTTCGCCGCCTATCGCCTCGCCTTCAGTCTCTTTGGTGAGACGATCGAGGGGATCCACCTCTTTCTGTATCTCTGGACGGCCGCGACGACCATCGTGCTGTTCGCATTCGTGCGCCGTACTGCCGGTGAGCTTGCGGCCTCGTTCTCGGCGCTCGCCTTCGCGGTGGTCAGCATCGAGCCGAGGCTGGCGGCGACGGCAGCCAATACCGAGGCCTTCATGATCCTCCCGCTCGTCGGCTCCATGTACTGCCTGGTCCGCGGCCGAGATTCCCAGGGCTCGGGTTGGTGGTTTGCCTGCGGGTTGTTGGCGGCGTCGGCTTGTTGGTTCAAGCAGGTCGCTGTGACCAACGCGGCTTTCGTTGCACTCGCCGTGGTCGCGTCGTGCTATCGGGGCGCGAGCCAGCGACGCGGCTGGCGAATGCTGAAGGGCGTGCTCTGGTTCGCAGGTGGAGCCGCACTCGTCTCGATGCCGGTGCTCGCCTACTTCTCGCTGGCGGGAGCGTGGCAGCCCTTCGTGGACGCTGTCTTTCTTCACAATCTCGAGTACTCCCAGCGCGTTCCAGCTTCCGTCGGCCTCGGTCTCCTGCAACACCGGCTCGCCCACCAGGCGCCGAGCTTCGCCATCTTGTGGCTGGCGGCGGGGTTTGCTGCGCTCGCTCCGGCTCTGATCGGCCGGGCCAATTGGCTCCTCTTCGTCGGTTTTGCAGTCGCGTCTTTCGCTGGCGTGTCCGTGAGCTTCTACTTCCGTCCCCACTACTTCGTCCAGCTTCTACCCGCGCTGGCCGCGCTTTCGGGCGTCTCGCTGGCCGCCGCCGCGGGGTGGCTACTTCGGCGCTCCACGCCGGTCGCTTGGGGCGGCGTGATTTCGCTGGCGCTGCTGGTGATTGCTCCACCCGTCTGGGCGAACCGCGACGTCTTCCTCGCCGAGTCGACCAGCGCGATCTCGAGGCAGATCTACGGCCACAATCCCTTTCCCGAGTCGCTGACCATCGGGCGGCATATTCGCGAGTCGAGCGCCCCTGGCGACGAGGTCCTCGTGGTCGGCTCGGAGCCGCAAATCCTCTTTTATGCCGAAAGAGCCAGCGCCACCCGTTACATCTTCTTCTATCCCCTCACCGCGGCGTTGCCCGGCAGCCTCGATCGGCAGCAGGAGGTCGTGGCGGACATCGAGGTGAAAGAGCCCCTATTCGTGGTCTGGGTGAACATCGCGCAGTCACTGTTGATTGGGGACGACACGCCGAAACTCGTATTCAAGGCCGTGGCTGACCAGCTTCGCGAGCACTATCGGGTGGAGCTTCTCGCCCGCCCGACAGAAGGTGATGGCGAGTACGAGTTCATCTACGGTCGGCGGGCTACCCGGGTGCTGCGCTCGCTCGAGGGAAAGATGGAGAGCAACCCCTGGGTCGCGGTCTATCGACGCTCCAGGTAAGCTCCGGCCGTTGCCAAGCCGCCAGCGATGCATTCGACCGAAGTTCGGCCGCGGCCGATCTTGGGGCGCCGCCAGAGCGATGCTGGCCGACGGAGGGAGACCCATGAACCGCACCACCCCCAGACTTCTCATCGGCATCCTGCTGGCCCTGCTGTTCACCACGGGCTGCGTGGTCATCGAGGACGGTGAGGTCGGCGTCTCGAAGAGTTTCGGAGAGATCGCGGACGAACCGGTGGGGCAGGGCGTGGTGATCCAGGTACCGGTGATTCGGACGGTGGAAACCTGGAACGTCAAGCTGCAGGAGCTGAAGGAAACCGCCCAGGTACCCTCATCCGAGGGTTTGATCGTGGGACTCGACACCTCGTTGATGTTCCAGGTGAGGGCCGATCAGGCACCTGAGATTCGCCAGACCATCGGCTGGAACTACGTCGACAAATTGATCGTTCCCTACTTTCGAAGCTCTTTGCGTGACGTCGTGAGTGGCTACACGGTGAAGACGGTCTACGCCGAAGAGGGCCGCAAGGAGATCGCCGCCAAGATCAAAGGAAAACTGCAAGACAAGTTGGGTCCGCGGGGCATAGAAATCGTCGATGTGTTGTTGCGCGACGTCAAATTGCCGGCCCGGTTCAAGGAGAGCATCGAGGCGAAGCTCACCGCCGAGCAGCGGGTGCAGCAGAAGCAATTCGAGCTGGAGCAAGCGGTGAAGGATGCCGAGATCGAAGTTGCGAGAGCCCGTGGTGCCGCCGAGGCCCAGAAGATCGTGCGCTCTACGCTGTCGGACTCCTACCTGCAATATCTCTGGATCAAGACGCTCAATGAGAATCCGAACGTGATCTACGTCGCCACCGAGGCCAACCTACCGCTGTTCAAGCAGGCGAAGTAGTTGCTTCGGCGTGTAGCGCCCGGCGGCGCAGCAGGTAGAGGGTTCGGTCCGATTCGGCGATCGGGGAGCGATCTTCGATCGTGAAGTGCTGCACGAAGCCCGCTTCGAAGCCCTCCTCCGAGTAGTCTCGGAAGACGTCTTCGCGGTTGGCCAGCAACACTTGTACCTTGGGATCGCTCTTGGGCACGAACTCGACGATGGCGTAGTTCGCCAGGCGCGCGAACAGCTGGGCGATTCGCGCCAACGGTACGTTGTTTCCGATGGCGAGGTGGTGGATCAGCGCCAGTGCCATCAGCAGCTCGGCCGATCGCCGTTCGATGAAGGAGGCGCGCTCTTCGAGTGCCCAGCCCATGGCAGGGCTCGGATTGTTCAAGTCCAGCAGTAGTGGCAGAAGCTGGGTCTCGTGCTTGCTGCGCGCATCCCGGTAGTTGCGGTCGACGCAGGCAGGATCGACGTCGAAGGCGATCGTCGGTATGCCGCGTTCGCTCGCCATTCGACTGAATACGCCCGTGTTGGCGCCGAGGTCCCAGACAGAGGAAGGCTCCACCCGATCCAGGTAGCTCCCGACGATCTCTCGCTTGTGCGCGAAGGCATCCTCTTCGTAGCTGTCACCGGCGTAGTACTCTGCCCAGGGCGTCCCTGCGGCATGCCAGCGCAGCTTTTCCACGCCCGATTTCAGCGAGGCGATCAGGTTCTCGAGAGATTTCTGGTTGACGGGTCGGGCGCGAACCGTCTGGGTCGTGTTCGAGTAGCGGCGCTGATAGCCGGCGTGAAGGCGGATGTGCAGGACGAGGTGCAGGTTGAGCCAGGCCCGCGCTGGCAAGAGGCTGCGCGCCAGCTCCAGCGGAATGCCGTCGAGGTGTGCGCGCAACAGCTGATTCAACCCGATGTCGCGATGGGCCATCAGCGCCAGGGGCGCCAGGAAGTGCTGACAGAACTGGCGGTACGCGACCCAGGGTGTCCCCTCCGTGCGCATCTCGAACGACAGTGTGTCGATGAAGACGGGAGCCCCGCGTTGGAACTGGACGTTGTAGGCGCTGGCGTCCTTGAGGACCATCCCGAATCGAAGCGCGAGTTTGGCGACGCGAAGTGTGGTGAGCGCTGCGTCCTGCAGCTGACCAAAACACCACTCGAAGGGATGGGAGATGAATGCCACGCGCTCCGGGCGCAGCAGTCGATACTCGTTCTCGCCGGGCGGAACCTCTTCGTGGGGAATCAGCCAAGAACGCTCGACCAGCGCCTCGTAGAGGCCGGAAGCCATGAGATGATCGTAGTGGGGCGCATAGCTTGGTTGGACGCTGCGAAGCAAAACGCCGTCGCGCTCGAACAGGTAACCACTGGGATCGCGAAAGGACGCGCCCAGCGCGGCTTCATTCATCCCCGTTGTCGGGACTCGCTGAATCCTCTGCCTCGACGGAGCTGGACCCGAAGCCCAAAAGGCGTTTGATCTTGGTCCAATAGACATTGACGGTGACGATGATTCCCGCCAAGGCGGCGACCAACGCCTGCAGAAGGAAGCTACCGGCACCGGGGTCGACGTAGGCGACGAGGGCCCCGTGTTGAGCCGCCCCGGCGGCGGCCGGCAAGCCGATCGCGGCCATGCCGGCCCACCCAATCGCCGAGAGCTTCCGGCTAGCCATCGTCAATCCTCCCGCGTGCAGATCAGTGGATTGTGCCACCGCGGCCCGAGACTACCAGCCGCGCCCTGGAGAACGGTTGGCGGGCTCCTCGTCTTGAGCTGCTGGCTTTCCGCCCGCAGGTTTGCGCTGATGCGCTCTGAGGGCTCCGCAGGGGGCCGCCCAGATGGCGGATTGCCAGTCCAGCCACGATCCAGCGCAATTAGCTAACCCAAACAGCCGCTTGCCACCGAAGCTGCACCCATCAAGTTCGCCGAGGATCGCACCGATGTAGTGAAACAGCTACAAGGCGCAGGAAAGTTCTCCTGCTCCTCGAGAAGAGCAAACCCGGCGGTAGCCGGGGACGCAAAGCCAGTGCCCAGACTCGGGACTCCGAATGGGTCGAACGGCTGCCGAAAGGGGTTGTGTATGAGCGCTCCGCGTCGACTGACGGCCCTGTTTATCGCTCTTGCCATCGCGTGCCTCTCCTGTGGAGCTCCGGCCGATCTACGCGATGTCGCGACGGACGCCGAATTCGGCGACCGCATGCCCGCACACATTCGGAGCGACGCAGTCGCCGCCTCCAACGCGTTGAACCTGCTCCACACGGGGCTGGTACCGGCCGAGATTTCGCAGCTCTCGCTGGCGATCGCCAGGGAGTCCGAACGCGTCGGGCTGCCGGTGGATCTGGTGTTGGCAGTGATCCGGGTCGAGAGCAGCGGCTACAACTTCGCACTTTCCCAGGCCGGAGCGATGGGGCTCATGCAACTGCTGCCGTCTACTGCGGTGTCGGTTGCGCAGCGGATCGGCGTGCGCTGGGTGGGTCCATCCACCCTGTTCGACCCGGTTTCGAATGTCCGGCTCGGCATCAACTATCTTCAGCAACTAGTCGAGCGCTACGGCAGCGTTCCGACCGCGCTGGCCGCCTACAATTGGGGCCCCGGCCGCATCGCAGAGCGAATTCGTCGTGGAGAATCGATTCCGGTCGCCTACGCCCAGAGAGTCATGGGGCTCTACGGCGGAACCAAGGCTTCCCCGCTCGAGATCTGAAGCCTTTGGCGCGCGATCCGAGCTGTTGAGCGCGAAGTCCGGGGTCAGCCCTTGTCGGTAACGATGACGCTGATTCGGGAGTCGCCGCGGGTTCCGGCGATCGTCACCGAGACCTTCGTACCAGCCTTGATGGCCTCGATGGAAAGCTGCCCACCCAGGCTCTTCTCCGACTCGATCGACCACCCGTCCTTCGAGAGCTGCCCCTTGTAGAACTCATAGATCTTGGTCTGCGTTGCTTCGGATCGGAAGGTGACGATGGTGCCTTCGCGGTCGGCGGTCATCGCCGCCATTGGGGATGCTTCGGGGAATACGAGTAGTTCGGAGGGAAACGAAGCCGGAATCTCCACGTCTTCGCCGATGCTGGCCTGAAAACTCCCCCCCTGCGAATCGACTCCACTCAGCCGCACAGGATTTCCCTCTGCATCGGTCTCGTGGATCTCCACCTTGTTGCGCATCCGAGGTGTTGTCTCTTTCGGCTCGGAGGGAACGGCCTTTGCCGGGGGGTTGGCTTCAGGCGCCTTGGGCGCGGGAGGCGTCGCGCTCTCGTCGCCGCCGCAGGCCAATAGCAGTGCGGTCGTCAGCGCGGCGCCCGCCAGCGATCGAAATAACGCGGTCATCGTCAAAGGCATCACATCACCCCCTGGCTTGAGTGCCGGATCCTACCCCGAAGTCCGGCGTTTGAGTAGAGCCTGTGTCCGCCTCCAACCTTGGGGCTCACGTGATGGACACCGGCCTGGCTGCGCGTGTTCCGCGGAGCGGTTCGCGTAAATGGCGACGTCGGGGGGTTGTCCTATCCTCCGCCGCCCCGCAGGTGCCGGAGGCGAAGCGACCTCATGGGTGTACGACCCGATCTGCGAAGCTCAACAGGCGTGCTTGGCGCCGCGTTGTTGATCGCGAGCCTCGCTTGCGTGGAGCGCGATGAGAGCGTCGAGCAGGGGGCGAGCGAGCCGGCGATCGTTTCGACACCGCAGACCGACGAGCACAAGGCTCTGTACTCCCTGGGAGCGATGTTCGGGCTATCGATCTCCAAGCTGGGTTTGACCGAATCCGAATTCGAGTGGGTCGCGCAGGGGGCATCGGACGTCGCTCTGGGGCGCCAACCCGCGGTGAAGACCTCCCAGTACGCCGACCAGTTGAAGGACCTGTTCGCGAGCCGGGCCCAAGCGGGTGAGGATTCCGAAGCGGCTGCCTCCGCAGCCTTCCTGGAGGAAGCCGCGGCCGCCGAGGGCGCCGTGCAAACTCCATCCGGCCTCGTCATGACCGAGCTGGTGGCCGGCGAAGGAGAAGCACCCAGCCCGACGGATACAGTGGTCGTGCACTATCACGGGACGTTTCGTGACGGCAGCGTCTTCGACAGCTCCATCGACAGAGGATCGCCTGCCCGTTTTCCCCTCAACCGCGTCATCCCCTGCTGGACAGAGGCCGTCACCCAGATGAAAGTTGGAGGCAAGAGTCGGATCGTCTGTCCAGCCTCGATCGCCTACGGTACGCGCGGCACCGGCAAGATTCCTGGCGGCGCAACTCTGACGTTCGAAGTGGAGCTGCTCGAGATCGTCGAGCAATCAGCGCCAGCCGGGTAGCGGGGTAGCCGTCGCCGCGTTGCGTCATTGCAGCTTGGCCAGATCGATCCGGTAGAGCCCTGCAACGTTGCCGGATAGGATTCCCTGCGCCTGCGCGTCGCTGAGATCCGAGGTGTGTTCGGCCAGGACCTCTTGGGACCGGGGCCAGGTGGAATCGCTGTGGGGGAAGTCATTCGCCCACATCAGCCGCTCCCAGTTCATCAGATTCGCGGTCTTGAAGGCGACCCAGTCGTCTTGGAAGGTCGTATAGATGTGCTCCCGAAAGTATTCCGATGGAAGTCTCGAAAGCTCCTTGGCCGCGGGCAGCCAGTTGCGGTGGCGCTTGAAGGCGTGGTCCATTCGGTACAAGTAGTGGGGTACCCAGCCCGCGTCGGCCTCGACGCAGACGATCTTGAGTGCGGGGTTCCGCTCGAATACACCACCGAGCACCAACGTCCCCATGATGTCCTGACAGCCCCTCACGATGGCGAGAAAGCCGTTCATCTTTGGCCCTCGCGTCTTGACGTCGGGGGTTGTCAGGATGTGAAAGGAAAGCGGTAGCTCCAGATCGATGGCTGCTTGCCAGAAGGGGTCGTAGATCGGCGAGTCGTAGTCTTCGAGCGCCGGCTGGCCCGGCATCATCACTCCGCGAAGTCCGAGCTTGGCGATGGAATGCAGCTCGGCGATTCCGTCTTCGGGGCTTCGCATCGAAGTCTGGCCCACCCCAAGCAGTCGATCTGGGTGGAACGAGCAGTACTCGCTGATCCAGCGGTTGTAGGCGGCGAAGCACGCGTGCTTGTAATCGAAGTCCGAGTGGTTGCACAGCAGCATGCCGACAGTCGGATAGATGACCTCCGCGCTCACACCGTCGCGTTCCTGGTCGGCGAGCCGCACGGACGAATCCCAGCCGCCTCGGTGAAGATCCTCGAACCGTCTGCCGAATACCCGGATCTCCTCGGGCGGCAGCCCTGCCGCCGCCACCAGACCCATTGGGACCGGTCGCTTCATACCCGGAATGACGAACAGACTCCCTGCCGTTTCGTCCTCGACCATGTGAGGAGCCCGATCTCTCCAGGCCTTGTCGATGTAGTCCAGATAGGTGTTCGGAGGTTCTGTGATATGAGAGTCGGCTGAGATGATCGGATAATTCATGCCCTTCCTCCGCGCAGAACGACACCCGGAAGCGGGCCGTCCGGGTCGACCCGGTCCCGTCCGCGTTCCCGAATCGGCGTGCCGTTGACGATCACCCACTCCACTCCGACAGCGTCCGAGATCAGACGGTCGGCGCCTCCGGGCAGATCCCGCACGCGCCGCAGCGGTGAACAGTCCACGGTGTCGGGGTCGAAGATCACGATGTCGCCGGCCAGCCCGGTGGCGATGCGACCCCGATCGACGATGCCGAAGATATCTGCCGATCGGGAGGTCAAGAGTCGGACGGCGGCCTCCAACGTCAAGGCGCCGCGGTCCCTCACCCAGCGGGCGAGCAGGTGCGTGGGCGCACAGGCATCGCATAGCTGGCTCGCGTGAGCGCCGGCATCCGATAGGCCGAGCATGGTCGATTCGTGGGTGAGCAGCTCGCGCACCGTAGGCTCGTCGAAATTGGCGATCGCGATCCGGAAACGGGCCTCGAGATTGGTTTGTAGTCCAAGGTCGAGGGCCAGGTCTGCCGGGTGGATCCCGCGCTCGGCAGCCACTTCTTCGACTCCCCGCTCGCACAGCTCCGGTTCGCCCGGGCATTCGGAGATCACGGTGTCGCTCCAGCGCCCGGCGATGTTTCCCGACTGCTCTCCCCGCTCGCGAAACGCCCTACGAAATTCCGGATCCGCGTAGATTCGTTTCTTGCCTTCGAAGTCCGCCTGGGAGACGGGCTTGAACATCGACATACTCTCGAAGGGGAAGGGCGCCTTCCACTGGAACTCGAACATCAGCGGGCGCGGCGTAACCTGCGGATACACCTCCACCCCCTGGGCCTGGAGCGCCGCCGATTCTTCGAGCACGCGGCGGTGCCCTTCCGGGCCAAACATTCCGCCCAGCAGTGCTGTCCACGAGATCGGACGACCGGTGGCGCGATAGATCTCTTCGAACTCCTTCAAGAACAACCCTCGGCCCAGCGTGGCCTGGAGGACGCCATGTCCCTCGGCTCCGAGACAACCGGCCAGGCTCGCGATCTCCTCGATCGAAGCGGCGCGGCTGGGGACCGGTCGGCCCGCGTAACCCACGTGGGTGGGCGCTTTGGAAGTCCCCAACCCCAGCGCGCCCGCGCGCAGTGCCTCGCTGACGAGGGACTTCATCTGATCCAGTTCGCCCGGTGTCGACTCCCGCTCGGTTGCTTCTTCACCCATCACGAACATGCGGATGGGCGTGTGCCCGACGAGCGCACCCAGATTGATTGCAGTGCCCCGTCGCTCGATCGCGTCCAGGTACTCTGGGAAGGTCTCGAAGGGCCAGTCTTCACCGAGTCCGGCCCACAAGGCGTCGAGCGACATGCCTTCGACGTTCTCCAAGGTGCGCAGGATCAGGTCGCGGTGCTCGCGGCGAGTCGGGGCTACACCGAAGCCACAATTTCCCATGACGGCCGACGTCACACCGTGCCAGGGTGAGATGCTCAGCATCCGATCCCAGAACACCTGGGCGTCATAGTGGGTGTGGATGTCGACGAAGCCGGGAGCGACGCAGTGACCGTCCGCTTCGATCGTCTCGGTGGCGGTGCCGAGTCCGCTGCCGACGGCCGCGATGCGGCCGTCGCGAATCGCGACATCCGCAGGGAAACCAGGTGCTCCCGTGCCGTCGACGACCGTTCCGCCGCGGATCATGAGGTCGAAGTCTTCCGACATGGTGCCTCCCTGGCAGCGGTTCTCTTTCGGTTCCTGACCCGATCCCGGCTCGATCCGGGTGGACCCATGATAACCCGAGACGGCTTCAAGCTGCCTGGGATGCCGCACCCACGAGCGCAGAGGGGGTCCCGACGGCGGTCAGCCACAGCTGGTGGATGGCCCGGGTGGCGCCCACGTGAAGCAAGCGTCGGGCCGCTGGGCCGTCCGGGTAATTTTGATCGCTGGCGTCCACCAGGATGACGTAGTCGAATTCGAGGCCTTTCACCTGCTCGATCTCCGTCACCTCGATTCCGGGGGCGAAGGTAAAATCCTGGTTCGTGACCTGCCGGACCTGGGGAACGTCACCTCGGGCCAGGCCCTCGAAGTAGAGGCGGCTCGCGTCTGGTGATGGAGTGAGGATCGCGACCGAGGCCAGCGGCTCCGCACGTCCTAGATCTCGCAGAGCGTCTGCCAGAAACGCCACGCAGGCACCCCGATCCGAGAATCGAAACAACTCGACGGGCGGGCCAGAGCGGGTCGCCACGGGGGGCTCTTCGTCCTCTCGCAGATCTCCCAGTACCGAGAGGGCGAACTCGACGATCGGCGCCGTCGAGCGATAGCTGATGCGAAGTGTCTCGATGGCCGTGCCGGGAACTCCCAGCCGCCGCAAGAATTCGCTCCACGAGGTGAATCCGCTGTGTTCGATGATGTGCTGCTGGGTGTCACCGGCGAGCGTGATGCTGCGGTTTCGATCCAGACAGCCCAGTAGGACCTGGACCTCCAGCGGTGAGAAGTCCTGTACCTCGTCGATCGCGATGTGGCGGTACCGGAGGGGGCGACGGCGCGCCTGCCGCAATGGCCCGACACGTCGCTGCCATGCTCGCAGGAGCAGGGCGTCGTCCTCGGGATCCAGCTCGGGGCGGCTCTCGAGATCTCCCTCCATCCGCGCGAACAGTTCTTCGTTGCAGCGTCGGTTATGATCGGCGAAGCGCCGGATCTGCTCGCTCGTGAAGGCTTCCGCGGACGTTTCGCGGGCGTCGAGCTCTTCGAGTAGATCGGCGTTGCTCAAAACGCTCGCCCAGTCGTCCAGCGCCTGCTCCGCCGTCGCAGGTCCGGACACGCGGCGCACCTGCTCGCCGAGCGCGGCGTCGATCATCGGATGCAGCTTCATCTGTTGTACCAGGGCCGGCGCGTCTTCGCGCTGGTCGCGGGGTAGTTGGGGGTAGTGACGCTGGCGTTGTTCGCGAGCCCATTCGTGAAACGTCGAGATCTGCACTTTGCCGAGGCCCAGGGAGGGCAGGACGTGGCTCACGTAGCTTCGCAGGGCCGGTGAGAACACAGCGACCAGGGTGTGGTGGGAATCGATCCGGGGATCGTCGAAGGCGAGGTAGGCGATCCGATGAAGCGCGACGGTGGTCTTGCCCGAGCCAGCCGTGCCGCGGATGGCGACGAATCCGGCTGACGGGCGCGTGATCAACTCGAACTGTTCCGGATCGAGGAGACCGACGATTTCCGGGAGTCTGCGATCCGCACGCCCAACGTGCTGCTCGCCCCCGAGGCGTCGCGAGGGGCCATCTTCCGGTGTCTCGTGGACACGCAGCGCGGAGGCTTCGCCTCCAGCGAGGCGCGGCTGCTCGCGCTCGACGCGTAGCCATTGACCCTCTTGGTTGGTCGAGAACGTTCCTTCCGGTGCCTCCACGCGCTCCAGCTGGTTGGATCGAATGTTCACACTGCGGCGCGAGATCACCGAGCCGCTGTGAATCCGCTCCGCGAGCAACTCTTCGTATTCATCCCCTTGTTGATAGCTGTAGAAGATCTTCGAGATCGGAGCGTTGCGCCAATCGATGATGCGAACGGCGCCATCGATCCAGGTCGCTCGGCCGATGCAGAGATCGCGATTGCGACCGTCCTCCTGCAGACGCAGGTGGCCGAAATAGGGCGAGGTGTGATCAACCCGAGGCGCGCCCCGAGACGATCGTAGCTGGGCGAGCAGGGCGCTCCGGTGGTGCCACTGCTCGACGATCGATGCGGAATCTTTGGCGTCGCTGCCCGAGAGCATCTGCTCTCGCAGGCGCTCGAGGTCGGCGACGATGGCCGCCTCGTTCGGTTCCACAGGTTCACCAGACTCTTCAAGTGCCGAGGTGACTCGCGCGAGCAGCTCGAGTTCTTCTTCAACGATGGGATCCGCCACGAGATCTCCAGCAAACCGCGGGCCGACAGCCGTGCCATCCCTGGGCTGCGCGGGTTCATGCGAAAAAGGGGTACGAAGCTTACCATTCCTTGGGATGGGGATCGCACCCGACACAGAACGGGCCGCACACGCTGAATACACCGAGCGCCTTGCCGCCCGCCGGCGGGAGGCCGAAGTCCGCACGCAAAGGGCGCGCACGGTCTCGAATCTGCGGCTGTTGGTGTTCCTCGTCGGTGGAGTCGTTGCGTGGATGGTTTTCGCGAGCCACGCGCTGGTTGCGGGATGGCTGGCGCCACCGATTCTCCTCTTCGTCGCGCTGCTGATCTTCCACGATCAGCTGCTCCGCCGCCGGGACCGCTCGCTGCGATCGGTCGCGTTCTACGAGCGTGCGCTGGCGCGCCTGGAAGGCCGCTGGCCGGGCGGCGGTGAAGCCGGCGAGCGGTTTCGAGACAACAACCACCCGTACGCTGAGGATCTGGACCTGTTCGGGATGGGGTCCCTCTACGAGCTGCTCTGCGAGGCGCGAACACGAGCTGGCGAAGATCTACTTGCGAACTGGCTGCTCGCACCCGCCGCGCCGAGCGAGATCCGGCTTCGACAAGCTGCCGTCCAAGAACTGATCGATCGACTCGATCTGCGTGAGGATCTAGCCCGACTCGGAGACGAGGTCCGGGCGGGTCTCCATCCGGAGCTCCTGAGCAAGTGGGGGTGCGAGACGTCCCAGCTGGCATCGCGTACGCCGGCGCTGGCCGCTGCAGCGCTGGCGCTGGGCACGATCGCGGCCTTCGTCTGCTGGATTGTGACGCCGGTGGGGCCGCTACCGCTGCTGGTCGGGCTGGTCCTCGAGATGGCGTTCGCGATGGCCTACCGCCGGCGGGTGCGCCAGATCGTGGCCAGCGTTGACCTGCCCAGCCGCGATTTGGGGCTGTTCGCTCACCTGCTGGAGCGCCTGGAGCAAGAAGCGTACAGCTCCGCGAGGCTGGTCGAGCTGCGCGCCGCCCTGGAGACGGACGGCTCCCCGCCATCCAAGCGCATCGCGCGCTTGCGTTGGCTGATCGATCTGCTCGACGCTCCTCGCAACCAACTCTTTCTGCCGTTCGCTGCTCTGCTGTTGTGGACGACGCAGCTTTCGATGGCGATCGACCGCTGGCGCGCTACCTGCGGTCCCGTACTCGGCCGCTGGATCGAAGCCGTTGGCGAGATCGAAGTGCTCTGTGCCTTCGCGGGCTTCGCGTACGAGCATCCGGATTATCCCTTTCCGACCCTCGCCGAGGGCGCGTGCCGGTTCCACGGCGTTGCAATTGGGCACCCCTTGATTCCTGCCGATCGCTGCGTGCGAAACGACGTTGCGTTGAATCCAGATCATCAGGTCTTGATCGTGAGCGGGTCGAACATGTCGGGTAAGAGCACTCTGTTGCGCACGGTCGGGACGAATACCGTGCTCGGGCTTGCGGGAGCGCCCGTCTGTGCGAGGGAGCTCGAGCTGTCCCCTCTGGCAATCGGCGCGTCGATCCAACTACGCGACTCACTGTTGGAGGGCAGCTCTCGGTTTTACGCCGAGATCTTGCGCCTCCGGCAGGTCACGGAAATCTCGCGGGGGGATCTGCCCGCGCTGTTCCTGCTCGATGAGATCCTTCACGGAACGAACTCTCACGATCGCGGAATCGGAGCGGAGGCCGTGGTTCGCACGCTCGTCGAGAACGGGGCGATCGGTCTCGTGACGACCCACGATCTGGCGCTGACGACGGTGGCCGAAGCGCTCGCGCCGCGAGCGACCAACGTGCACTTCCAAGACCACCTGGAGGACGGTGCGATCGCCTTCGACTATCGCATGCACCCGGGAGTCGTCACGAAGAGCAACGCTCTGGAATTGATGCGCGCAGTCGGACTCGAGGTATGAGGTCTCGACGGAATCCGGACCCGCGATTCCGCCAGCTGCCCTACAGCTGAAGCTCTAGAATCGCCCGCCCCTCGATACGTCCCGCGCGGCGAGAAAAGAAGTCGAGCAGGCGCATCTGCCAGCCGTACTTGGCGCGGAGTGCGTCGTATGCAGCGCTCTCGATGCTCGCGTCCTCGATGCGGCGGCCGTGACCCTCGGTCCAGTCACCGCGGATTCGACCGCGAACGCTGCAGGGAGCCACCCGAATCCGGTTGTCGTTTCGCAGCCGCTTGACCTTGCCCGATTTCGCCTCGCTGAAGACGTAGAACTTGCCGTCGCGGCCAGCGAACCAGACGGGAGTTTCCACAGCTTTTCCGCTACGCCGAAAGGTCGCCAGGCTGATGTACGCCTCGCGGTCCAAGGCTTCCGCGGTCCCTGCATCGATTCCCATGCATTCTTCCTCCCGGTGCCAGAGGCTACAGCCTGCAGGCGCTTTGGCCCTGTGCTAACAGCGTGAATGAATCAGTTTCAAGCCGGCGCGTGCCGGTTGCGGGAGTCGCGCAGTGCCCGATCACCCGACCCACCCCGAAATCCGACTACTCGACGGGCACTTCTACACCTCCGACCCGCACCCCCACTTCAGCTGGCTCCGGGACAACGCTCCCGTCTACTGGGACGCCAAGGGGGAGATCTGGGGAATCGCCCTGCACGCGGACGTCATGGCCTGCTCCAAACGGCCCGAAGTGTTCTGCAGTGGCTTCGGCTCCCGACCCGACTCGCCGCCGATTCCCTCCATGATCAACCTCGATGATCGGCTGCACAAGCGGCGACGCAATCTGGTGAATCGCGGCTTTACACCCCGGCGAGTGGACGAGCACGAGCCGAAGATCCGGCGAATCTGCGGCGAGCTGATCGACCGCGCGATCGAATTGGAAAAGTTCGATTTCGTGCGAGAGGTAGCCGCGCCGCTGCCGATGATCATCATCGGAGACATGCTGGGCGTCGAGCCAGAGGATCGGGACAAGCTACTCCGCTGGTCCGATGAGATGATTCTGGGGACCTCCACGACCGCGACCCCCAAGGCCGCTGCGGGGGCTGCGAAGGCCGCGGCGGAGTACATCGACTACGCGCGGGCGGTCATTGCCGACCGTCGGTCGCGCCCGCCCCAAGAGGACCTGATGAGCGTTCTGGTCCACGCCGAGATCGGGGGCGAGAAGCTCGATGACGACGAGTTGATTCAGGAGTCGCTCCTGATCCTCGTGGGAGGCGACGAGACCACCCGCCACGTGATCTCAGGCGGGATGAACCAGCTGCTTCGCCATCCGGATCAGTGTCAGAAGCTCGTCGAACGTCCGGCGGGCATTCCGACGGCCGTTGAAGAGATGCTGCGCTGGGTGACTCCCATCCAGAACATGTGTCGCACGGCGACCCGCGATGTCGAGCTCCGAGGTCAGACGATTCGGGAGGGGGAGAGGCTCCTGCTGCTCTACCCCTCGGCGAATCGGGACGCGGCGGTCTTCGAAGAACCCTTCCGCTTCGACGTGGAACGCGAGCCCAACGACCACGTCGCCTTCGGCGGCTACGGCGCCCACTTCTGCCTCGGAGCCCCGCTGGCGCGTCTGGAGCTCCGGGTGATGTTCGAGGAGCTGACGCGACGGCTTCCCACGCTCGAGCTTGCCAATGACGATCCTCTTCCCCTGCGTCCTTCGAACTTCATCAGCGGAATCGAGAGCATGCCGGTGACCCTGGGCTGATCCCTGGCGCCTTGGAGCGGCTCTGCGTCGCCTCCCGGAGACCCAGCTCCCGACCAGGCCTTCCGCACACCACTTGCCGGCTGCTGGAGACTGCTGGATTCCAGCGATTCGGTCATTCGGGCGATGAAAGAGCAGGCGAATCGATCCGGGCTGGTAAGCGTCCAACCCGGCGGCCTAGGGCGGTGGGTTCGAGTCACCGGTTGTTCAATTTGATGGGGATTCGGGCGCTCGATCCATCAGGCTTCGATGAGCCAAGTCAGGGGATCGGTGCCACAATTGTGGCCCCTCCTACAGAGTGTCAACGGAAGCGGTGCGACGGCTCGCCCCGGGGTGGGTGCCACGGGCCGACAGGATGCAACCGATAGGAGTGATGATGACGACGAAACGCTTGGCCGGAATCGAGCCGTGGAAGCTAGGCAAGGCTGGGGTACTCCTGGTTTGTGCGTTGCTGATGGCGGCGTGTGAGACGGCGGGACCCAAGACTGCGGTGGGGGCGGCCGGGGGCGCGGCAGCGGGTGGCTTGATCGGGGCCGCGGCTGGAGGCGGCGCCGAAGGCATCGTGGCGGGCGTCCTGCTCGGCGGTCTACTCGGCGGTGCGGTCGGCAATGCACTCGACCAGCGAGATCGTGAGTACGCTTACCAGAACAGCCAGCGCGGTCTCGAGACCTATTCGGTGGGCCAGACTTCGACCTGGCAGAACCCCGATACCGGGCACGCCGGCTCCATGACCCCGACGAACACCTATCAGACCAGCCAGGGCCAGTACTGTCGCGAGTACCAACAGACGGTCACGGTTGGGGGGCAGACCGAGCAGGCCTATGGCACCGCATGTCGGCAACCCGACGGCTCCTGGAAAGTCGTGCGGTAGCTTGGGCTCCGGCGCAGCGACTCTAGACCCCCGATTCCTGCGGCCGGCGGCGCGCGTTCTGAGGATACGGCGTCGCGCATTGCGCGGCGGGCTCTGCTGGATGGTTGCTGGACTCGTCGGCTGCAGCGACTTCGAGGTGAGAAGAGCGCTGGCGTATCTCGGTTACGAACCGGCTCAGGAGCTGGTCGGTCTGATGTATGCAACCGGGCTCCAGGTCGAGCAGGACCTGGAGAGCGCCCACCGCTGGCTCACGAAATCAGCCGAAAGCGGCAATCGGCGGTCGCAGTTCCACCTGGCGACCCTCTACTCGGGCGAAGACGGCTTTCCGCCGGACGCCGGCGCGATGCTGCACTGGCTCCACCGGGCGGCCGACGCGGGTCACGCCGGAGCCCAGGCCCGGTTGGGCGAGATGTACCTGACCGGTGACTCTGTCGAGCGCAATAGGGCTCGCGGGCTCGAGTGGCTGCGGCTGGCCTCGGGTTCGGGGAACCTGCGGGCGCAGACGAATCTGGCGTTTTTCCAGTTGCTACCCGGCCTCGACGGGCAAGCCCCCACCGCCGAGGCGCGCCGCGAGGCGATCGCGCTGATGCTGGCGGCCGCAAACGCGGGCTTCCATCCGGCGCAGCTCAACCTCGCCACCATCTACCTGGAAGAGGGCTCCCCCGATGCGAATCTCGAGCTCGGCATACTGTGGCTGGAGCGAGCCGCGACGGCCGGCAACGACGATGCGCGTGCTGCGCTCGGCGAGCTGGACCGGCCGGCGAGCCCCAGCTCAGAACCGCCGCGAGCCTCCCCGTCCCACGATTTTCGCTAGATTTTCAGTTGCCTTCCGGGGACGTTTGCACATGGCCGGGAGTCGTACGAGGGCCCCGGGCGGAACTTCGATTCCCACTTCTTGGAAAAATCTTTCCACTCTCTGGGACCCGCGGCCGTCCGGATGGTACTAGGGTGACCATGAGGAGAGCTCGGCTGGCACCAAAATTGCTGCTGGCTCGCTCCGGGTACGTCCATCCATCGCTGCCTGAATGCTTCTGACGCGGAGAAACCATTGCTGATTTTCCAGTTCCGACTCGCTCTCCTGGGCCTCGGCTTCGCCCTGGCCGCTTCCTCAGCCGCCGCCCAGACCTCCTTCGTGGAATTCGAGAGTGGTCATGTCCGCCCGATCACGCTGTCGCCAGACGGATCCCAGCTCTTCGCCGTCAACACCCCGGACAATACGCTCGAGATCTTCGATGTGGGGGCCGGCGGGCTGACCTTCGCCGCCGCGGTGTCCGTCGGCATGGAGCCCGTGGCCGTGGCCGCCCGGACCAACGACGAGGTCTGGGTCGTGAACCACCTGTCGGACAGCATCAGCATTGTGGATCTCTCGGGCGCCGTACCGATCGTCGCGCGCACTCTGCTGGTGGGCGACGAGCCGCGCGACATCGTCTTCGCCGGTCCGGGCGGCAACACGGCCTTCATCAGCACGGCCCACCGCGGCCAGCACCGCACCCACTCCTCCATCTCGGGGGTCTTCGGTGGCGGGAACCCCGCCGATCCACGCTTCACCACAGAGGGCATCGACCGCGCCGATGTCTGGGTGTTCGACGCGACCAGCCTCGGCAACACGATCGGCGGCACGCCGGACGCCGTCCTGACCTTCTTCTCGGACACACCGCGGGCGCTGGCGACGGACGGGACCACCGTCTACGTCGCGGCCTTCATGTCCGGCAACCAGACCACGGTCGTCAACGATGGGCTGATCCCGGACGGCTTTGGCGGAAGCGGCGCGCCCGGCCCGAGCGACAACGCCTCCCGTTGCAACCTCTCCACGGAGCTCACCTGCGAAAACGACCAGGACTGTCTTCCAGACGGCGGGACTTGCACGGCCGCCGGCGACCCGGCTCCCGAGGTCGGCGTCAT
>CAXMOC010000077.1:0-5859 GCA_964194865.1 uncultured Opitutales bacterium
TGAGCCTCGCGATCTCCTCGGAGGACATGCCCAGAATTTCCCGGAGGACTGTTTCTGTGTGCTCGCCCAGGTTGGGGCCCGCTTGGCCGTAGCTTCCTTCGCTCTCCGACAACCGGAAGCCCGAGCGCTCGCAGAGGAGATCGCCGAGGTGAACGTGCCGCACGCCAACGAAGTGCCCGCGGTGGGCGAGTTGGGGGTCGTCGAGCAGATCGGCGTTGTTCTGGACGGCGCCGGCCTCGACCCCACTCTCCTGGAGTGTCCGCATCAGCGCGTGGCAATCGAAGGCCGACGTCCAGGCGGCGATCTTCAGGTCGAGCTCGTCGCGCGCGGCCAGCCGGCCGGACTCCGACGCAAAGCGCGCGTCGTTGGCCCACTCCGGGTCTCCCATCGCGTGGCGAAGCGCGCTCCACTCTGCATTGGAGAAGACGGCGATCGCGATCCAGCGATCTTTCCCCCGGCACGGGTATACGGCATGGGGAGCCGCCCACTCGTGCTCATTGCCCCTGCGCCCGACCACCTCGCCGTTGGCCGAATGGCGCACCATCAACTCCGACTGGCTGTAGATGGCAGCCTCGATCTGGGACAGATCGACGTACTGGCCTTTGCCGGTGTGGCGCCGCTCGAAGAGCGCCGCCGCGATGGCGAGGGCCACGTATCGAGGCGAAAGCGAATCGGTGATGGTGTGGCTCGGCCCATGGGCTTCGCGCTCCGGCCATCCGGTCAGATGGTTGAAACCCGAGATGGCAGAGCCCTGACCGCCGAAGCCCGGATACCCGCGCTGGGGTCCCGTCTGTCCGAACAGACACGCGCTCATCATCACGATCTCGGGCGAGACGGATCGCACCGCTTCGTAGTCGAGTCCCCATTTCGCCATCGGTCCCGGCGCAAAATTCTCGGAGATCACGTCCGCCCACTTCAAGAGTCGCCGGACCAGCCCGATCCCCTCCGGCGTCTTCATGTTGACGCTCACGCTCTGCTTGCCGGGGTTGAGCAAGATGAACATCGGCGATCCGTCGAGTCCATGGAGGCTGTCGGGGGTGAGCCAGAGGATGCGCAGAAAGTCGGGTCGAATCGATGACTCGATCCGGATCACGGAGGCGCCGTGTTCTACGAAGTAGCGGGTCGCAACGGGGCCGGCAGCACCGGAGCCCAGCTCGAGGAACTTTACGCCCTCGAAGGCTCGCGAGTTCGACTCCTTGTCAGTCTGCGGCGTCTGCTGCGGCGCGCTCGTGCCCGATTCTTGGAGCGCGCAGTCCGCTTCGGAGGACAGCTCCGCATTGTGCTCGCCTATTCTGGGGGCACGGCTTCGAATTCGGATTCCGTGCCCGACCGCGAAGAAGCCAGGATGCTCGAGCGTTGCCCCGAGCTCCGGGTAATCGATGCTGGTGAACAGCCCGCGCTCGCGCAGCTGAGGCTGTTCGGCGATCTCTCGCGCGTCATTGCAGGGCGCGAGCAGGATGCGGCGCTCGAGGGCCTGCTCGTAGAGCTCTCGCATCGTCTTGCTCGCGAAGAATGCTCCAAAGGCGGCCTCGAGCCGCGCGAGCTCGCCTGGATCCAGCGTGTTGTGGTTGTAGCTCGACCAGTCGTATTCCAGCAGCCATTTTGGCGCCGATGAACACTCCTTCATGTAGTCGACCGTGGCTTCCAGGTTCGGAATTCGCGCCGGTCCGCCCCGTAATCCGAAGGACACGTAGCCGTCCCTCGCGGCCCAGATTTCTCGCATGCCTCCCACGCGCGCCCCGTCTCGGTGCCCGAGCTTCCGGGTCAGCGCGTATTGCCCAGGCGACGACAGCAGGGTCTGCAGCTGGGTCTCGTGAAGCGACACGTCCACGAACTGCCCCCTGCCTGTGTCCTCACGGGCGTACAACGCCATCGCCACGCCGAGGGCCGCCTCGGGCCCGGCGTGGTAGTAGGCGGTCGGCATGCTGCAACGCACGGGCGCGCGATCCGGATGCCCCGTGAGGCTGGCGTTTCCACCCATTGCAACGACCACCAGATCGTGGCCCCGGTAGCTCGAGTAGGGTCCCGTCTGACCGAAGGGGCTGATCGCACAGTAGATGAGGCGGGGATTCCTGCTTCTCAGGGATTCCCAGCCCAGCCCGCGTTGTCGCAAGGCGCCGGGTTCGCCGCTTTCGAGTACGACGTCTGCGTTCGGGATCAGTTGCAAGAAGGAGCTCCGACCCTCATCCGTGTCGAGGTCGATGGTGATTCCGCGCTTGCTCGTATTGAGCGCGAGCCACGGCAGGCTTCTCTCGGGATCCGATCCAGTCCCTAGAAAGGGCCCCCGCCGGCGCGCTGGGTCGCCCTCCGGAGGCTCCAGCTTGATGACGTCGGCGCCCATGTCGCCGAGAATTTTTCCGGCCAGAAAACCTGATTCGTCCGTCAGGTCGAGCACGCGAACGCCTTCGAACACGGCGCGACTCTAGCCTGGCTTCGGCATTGGACCTAACATCGCGCGCCGATCCGGGCCATGAGATGGCGGAGTTCCCATTGCGCATCGGTCTCACGATCCACGCCACCGACCAGAGCATGACGCCGGCGGAGCTGGCGAGAGAGGCCGAAGATCGCGGCTTCTACTCGCTTTACATTCCCGAACACACCCACATACCCACCAGCCGCCGCACGCCGCCACCCACGGGTGACGCGGACCTGGGTGACGAGTACCTGCGCAGCCTGGATCCCTACGTCGCCCTCGCTGCGGCAGCGTCGGTTACGACGAGGATTCGCCTCGGCACTGCAATCGCTCTCGTGGCGCAACACGACACGATCACTTTCGCGAAACAGCTCGCCACATTGGATCACCTCTCGAACGGCCGGCTCGTGCTGGGGATCGGCTATGGCTGGAACCGCGAAGAGATGGAGAACCACGGCATTGACGTGAAGACCCGACGCGAGTTGGTCCGGGAGAAGATGCTCGCGATGCAGGCACTGTGGTCTCGCCAGGTTGCGGACTTCGACGGACGTTTCGTGCGCTTCGAGCCCAGTTGGCAATGGCCCAAGCCGATCCAGCAGCCGCGTCCGCGGGTCTTGATCGGGGGAGCGGCAGGCCAGGTCCTCTTCGCACACATCGCTGAATACGCGGACGGCTGGCTGCCGATTGGGGGTGGTGGGATGAAGGCGGGCCTGGCGGACCTTCGGCGCGCATTCGAGGAAGCTGGCCGGGACCCGCAGGCGCTGGAGATCGTACCCATGGGCGTGATCCCGAGCCGGGAAAAGCTCGACTACTACGCTGCGATGGGAGCTACCGAGGCGGTCCTGCGGCTTCCATCGGCCGCGCGCGAGAAGGTGATGCCGGTGCTGGAGGAGTACACGCGCTATCTGAGCGATTGAGGACGCCGCGGCGTCCAAAGGCCGATCTCGCCCATTCGAGGGAGGCGGTCAGGATCGTCGAACGACGCCCGGATACAAAGCCAGCCCGCCCAGCGCGAAGAGCAGCGCCGAAGTTGGCTCCGGCATGCTGGCTCCCGGAGGGGGCTCGGGTGGGGTGCTGCCGGCCAGTCCGTGGACCTTCGCGACCAGGTCGTTGTAGTCGTGGTCGCCCAGGTCCTGGTCCTCGAAGCCGAAGTAGATACCGTCGCCATCTTCGAACGCGAGGAAGTGCGCGTCCCCGTCGGGGTCGAGGATGTCCTGGCTGTAATAGGTAAAGCCGAGCGCCTCGTTGCGCAGGAAGAAGCCGAAGGTATCGCCGAACTCGCTGGTCGAATTGATTCGCCCATTGCGGCCGATCGAGACGCTGCCGGAACCGAAGATCAGGCTGACCGAATCCCCGCCGCCCGCAGATCCGTTGAAGAGGATGAACTCGTGACCCTCGAGATCATAGACGCCCAGAGCGTTGTCGCTCGATGCCCCGGCGATCTCGATGATCAGCTCGGTGGAGACCTCGCCCACCACCGTGAACAGCGCGTTGATGGATTGATCCGTCTGCGCGAAGCCGCCCGAATATTCGCCATCGGCGCTCAGGATGTCGGCCAGGCTCGGCTCGCTGCTGGTCGATCCCTCGGTGAGAAGAGAGCTGCGGTCGTTGGTCGAGAAGGGGATTGCGTTCGAAGGCTCCGCGAGCAGGAGGAGAATTCCGATCAACAGCAACGGCATCGGTTTCAGAGGCAACTGGTTCTTCATCTCGGCTCTCCTCCCGCGCGCGAATCGGGAATCGCGTCCAAATAACGGTATTCCGCGCTACGGGGGAGTGGGTGCCAATGGCTCGAAGGTGACGAGATCGGTCGAACTATTGACGGCAGGGAGTCATCTCTGCAACGCAGAAAATGCTCCAAGGAGATGATGGAAGCTGTGTTTCTCGATTGCGCTCAGTTGGACGCTCTAGCGCTGCCGCCCTTCGGCTTTGCGCGGGCGCGCGACCGTGACGCGATGTCTAGCGCCGCCCAGGCGGCCTCGCGCCCGGACCGGGACGTTGTCGACTTCGAAGCCTGCCGCGCGGACGCGCCGACTGAAGCCTGCGTCGGGTCCAACCGACCAGACACCCAACACGCCCCCCGGTCGCAGTGAGGCGCGTATCGCCGACAATCCGGCTTTCGTGTAGAGCCAGCGATTCTGCTGTTGGATCAGGCTGTCGGGGCTGTTGTCCACATCCAGGAGCACGGCGTCGAATTCTCCGCGGCCCGCCTCGATCGAACGCGCTACGTCTTCCACGCGAACGCTCACCCGCGGATCGTCCAGCGGGTTGCCCGCCAGCTCCCGCAACACACCTTGATTCCAGCTCACCACCGCGGGAATCAGCTCGGCGACGACCACGCGCGCTGCTGCGCCGAGTTGCCGCAGCGCTGCGGCGAGCGTAAAGCCCATTCCCAATCCGCCAACGAGCACCGTGGGTTGGGCTCGATCCGCGATCTGCGCACACGGGATCTCCGCCAGCGCATCTTCAGAGCTGTGCAGGCGACTGTTCATCACCTCCCGGCCATCGATCCGAATCGAGAACTCGGCGCCCCGTTGATACAGGCGAAGCTCGCCAGTGTCCTTGGTTTCCGCGCGATCGACGAGCTTCCAGGGAATCACTGCGCTGGGCCACCGCGATGGCTCCGGATGGTTGGTTTGAGCCCGGTGCCAAGATCTAGCTTAGCCCCAACTCCGGGGCCCGGAGCTGGTCCTGGAGCCTGCGGCATGCGTCTGGAGGAGGCGAAGCTTGCGACCTCCGACGGGCTCCGTATGCTAACTCGCTTCCGGCCAGGAGCCGCTCGACATCCAGCCGAACTGCAGCGGCCGGTGTCGAACGCTCGATTGGAGCCCGCGTGGATCTTCGCTACTCGGAAGCGGACGAGAAGTTTCGTGCGGAGCTGCGCGGCTGGCTCAAGCAGGCGGTGCCGGCCCACGGCAATCCCCCACCCAAGAACGATTGGCCTGCGCGTCGCGCTTACGACACGGGTTGGCAGCGCAAGCTCTTCGATGCGGGTTATGCCGGCATCAACTGGCCCGCGGAATACGGCGGGCGCGACGCTTCGCTCACCGAGCAGCTCGTCTACTACGAAGAGATCGCCAGGGCCGACGCACCCTACATTGGGGTGAACTTCGTGGGGATGCTGCACGGAGGCCCCACGCTGATTGCCGAAGGCACGCCAGAGCAGAAGGCGCGTCATGTGCCCTTCATCCTCCGAGGCGAGCAGGTCTGGTGTCAGGGCTTCTCGGAGCCCGGCGCGGGCTCGGATCTCGCGTCGCTGTCCACTCGCGCGGTCCGCGACGGCGATCACTACGTCGTCAGTGGTCACAAGATCTGGTGTTCGTTCGCCCAGGCGGCCGACTACGGCGAGCTACTCGTGCGTACCGACCCCGACGCACCCAAGCATCGTGGCATCACGTGGTTGATTCTCCCCATGGATCTGCCGGGTATCGATATTCGTCCGTTGCCCA
>CAXMOC010000078.1:0-1641 GCA_964194865.1 uncultured Opitutales bacterium
CGCATCACTGCGCTCCTGGTCCGCCGGCTCCCCCCTGGGCAGAACTCGCGATGACTAGACCTTAGAGCGCGAAAAGCCGCGAATGCAAGCGGTATCCGAGTAACCACCGAGAGGAGTCGCGGCGTCGCGCTAGATCGCGCGTTGCGCCCAGCGGTTGTTGGCGCCTCAGCCCCGATGCACAGCAGCGCCGCCGTCCATTCGTTCCGCGACAAGGCGCCCGGCGACATATATCAGTGGTGATATGCTTTGCAGTCCTACTGCGAGTCGCCTACTTCATTATGGCTCATAAATGATCTATAATGAAGTAATGGTACACCGGTCAACGCTCGCTCGCCTGTCGGAGATCGCGGAGGACCAGTGGGGTCTTGTGACCCGACGGCAGGCTGACAACGCTGGCGTGTCTCGGGCCACCTTCCAGCGTCTGGCCTCTCGAGGCGTGCTCGATAGAGTGGCTCGCGGCGTATATCGCCTAAGCGGATCTCCCGTGCCCGACCAGCTCGAGCTTCGGACGGCCTGGCTCCAACTCGCGCCAGACGTTCCCGCCTGGCGCCGATCCGTGGATGAAGGCGTGGTCTCGCACCGGTCAGCAGCCAACGTGTACGGGCTCGGCCACCTGCCCGCCGATAGGCACGAATTCACGATGGCGAGTCGGCGACAAACCCGGCGGCCAGACGTCCGCCTCCACCGCAGGCAGCTGCGCGACGGCGAGTGGATCTCCTTCCGTGGCCTGCCCGTGACTCGCCCGTCTCGCATCGCTTCGGATCTGCTCTTCGCCAACGAGGATCCCGAGGCCGTAGGGCACGTCATAGCCGATGCCATTCGCGGTGGGTACGACTACCCGGGTAGTTTCGCCGCCTCGCTGGCTCCCCATGCTGCGCGGTTCGGGCTTCGCCGGAATAGCGGCATCAACCTTCTGAGCTGGCTACTTGCGCTCGTTGATGACCCTGACACCGATCGATGGCTGGAGGAGGCGCGCGGTCATTCGGCACGAGTCGAGCTGGCCGAGCGAGAGGATCTATTGCGGGGCCCGGCTGAAGAAGGGCGCGACCGATGAGCGATAGGAAGTCATACGGAAGCCCCACTGCCTTCCGTCGCGCCCTCACAGACAAGCTGAGGACGAAGGCAGCCACCAGTCAATGGACCCTGCCAGAGCTGCAGCGGCAAATGGCGTGTGACCGATTGCTCGAGCGGCTGTATCTCAGCGACGACGGCTGGGTTCTCAAGGGCGCAGCTGCGCTGCTCGCACGCGATATCGGCGTCCGCGCGACGATTGACGTCGATGTCTACCGCGAATCATCCCGCGAGGCAGCCGAGCCGGAACTCCGTGAGGCTGCCGCAGCGGATATTGGGGACTGGTTTAGTTTCGAAATCGGCGCGGCACGCCGGCTTGGGGACGGGGCGGGCGGTGTTCGTCTTCCGGCGACGGCCTACATCGGCACGTCGGCTTGGACATCCTTTCGCATCGACATCGTCGGGGCCGCCCTCCGCATGACCGGTAATCCAGAACATGTGCCCCCGCTCGCGCGGGTGGTCATGCCCGATGTAGATCAGCATGGGTATCGCGCATACCCGCTTGTTGATCACATCGCTGACAAGGTGGCTGCCATGTTCGAGGTCTACGGACCGACGAGCGCACCGTCG
>CAXMOC010000079.1:0-82847 GCA_964194865.1 uncultured Opitutales bacterium
CAGGTCATTGAAGGGGATCGTGATTGCGCGAGATGCGACGTCTGCCGGTAACCCCAGCGCCTCCGCCTTCGATCCCCCATCACTCGTCCCCACGAGAACGTCGTCGATATGGCCGTGATACTTGCCGTCGAACATCAGGATGCGCTCTCGGCCAGTCGCGAGCCGTGCCAGCCGGATGACCTCGGAATTGGCACCGGAGGCCGCGCCCGTAAACTGCCAGAACGGAACGCCCACTCGATCGGCCAGCAGCTCCGCGGTAACGGCCGCGTCCTCGGTGGGAAGCAGGAAAGCGCTGCCCTTCTTGACGCGAGTGGCAACCGCTTCCACCACGGGGCCGGGCGCGAACCCGAGCGTGGTCGAGAGATCGGCCTGGTTCATGTCCAGATAGCGGTGGCCGTCGGCGTCCTCGAAGTATGCGCCCTCTCCTTCCACAGCGAAGAGTGGCGCATGCTGGTAGAGCCCCGCCATCCACGACATGGGTACGCCGCTCGGCATCGAGGCGCGGCTGCGTTCGAGCAGTGCACGGGAGCCGGGCGTGCGGCGCGCGAACTCTGCGTCCTCGCGCTCGCGCACGCTTCTCAATTGAGAGGGAGAAAGCCGGCAAGAGTCTCGCATGCACGAAACTCTACCCGGTACCTGGCGGGGTCGCGATTCAGTGAAGGCGTTTGCGCCAGCTGCCGGCGAGATCGCGCAGTGCGCCGGAGAGAGAACTGTGCTCGCGCTGCTGTGTCTTGCCGCCCTTGCGCGAGTCCTCGACCCGATAGCGGCCCGGGTCTCTCCGATCTTGCAGTACGCGAACGGTTCGGCCCCTTTCCTTGTCGCGCAGTCGCACTCCAAACGCCAACGGACGAGTCGCCATCAGGGTCTCCTCCCGGTGGGCTCGAAATAGGCTGCCCACGTGAGATTCACTCTTCGGGGCCTCCCGCCGGTTCCTTGAGCAAAATCGTGCGGCTGCGGAAGCTTTTGCGTGCGGGTGAGGGCCGCCGTCGCGCTAGAAGCGATACCCTCGGGCCCGATCCGCAGGAATTTCCCATGGATATCGAACACTTCGACCACGACGCCTCGAGCGGAGACATCGCCGCAGCCGTGCACCGCGATGGCGCGGTGGTGGTGCGAGACCAGGTGAGCGAAGCCACCGCGGACGCCGTGCTCGCTGAGCTTCGCCCTTATTTTGACAAGGAAGGCCGACTCACGGAGGGCGACTTCAACGGCTACCAGACTCTGCGAACGAGTGGAACCCTTGCGCGCTCGCGCACTTCGGCGGAGCTGATCGGTCACGCCCTGGTGATGGAAATCGCCGACGCCGTTCTTCTGCCCCACTGCCTCAACTACCAGCTCGGTGATCCAGGTGCTGATGTCGAAGGGCTCCGTTCTTTTCTACATGGGAAACACGTTGCACGGCGGCGGTGCCAACAAGTCCGACGCAGCTCGCGCCGGGTTGATCAACACCTACAGCCTGGGTTGGCTGCGCTCCGAGGTGAATCATTTCCTGATGATTCCGAGAGAAATCGCCGACACCTACTCGGAACATATCCGCCGCCTGCTGGGCTACCAGTGCCACGGTCAACTGCTCGGTGGCTACCAGGGCGACCCCGACGGATATTGGAGAGCTGAGTAGCGGACTGAGCCGAGCCTTTCGTTGGAGAGACGTCCCCTGCGGTGCCGTCTCTCGAGAACCCGATGCTGTTCCACCCGTACGGCAACCGGGTTTATCTCACGGCTGGCACTCGATCTGGCCCTCTCCCTGCCACGATCCGGCGGGCGTGGTTGCGACGATGGATACGCGACCCGCGGCGGCAGCTGAATCTGGAGCCACGGAGCCGCGGCAGTTCTCCGGCGCCAGGAACCGAACCGCGAACTTCGCGACCGTGGGCTCCCCAGCGCTGCAGACGAAGCCGGATTTGAACGAGTCGACGATCACGTCGCCATCGTCGTCAACCAGGTTGAGACGTACGGTCGCAGGGGGCGCGCTCGCCCCGCTCAGGCAGCTGCCCTCCGGCCCATCGACCGCGTTCAGGATTACGCTGACCGACCGAGCCCGCATGGAACCACGTCCGCTCACCACGCCTGGAAGGCGCGCAATCGTTCCCTGAGATGGGATCACGCTCGTTGGAACGCAGACACAGCTATTCGCTGATTTCATACTCGGCGGAGCCTTCTCGACCACGGGCGTGGCAGTTGGCTCGGGCGAGGGTGTAGACCCGGGCGTCGAGATCGGTGAGGCCGTGGGCTTCGGGCTGGCTGTCGGCGTCACGGTGGAGATCGGCGTCGCGCTGGGCCGAACCGTTGCGGTCGGTGTCGCGCTGGGCTCGGGAGTCTGCGTCGGTTCCGGCGTGAGGGTCGGTTCCGGCGTTGCGATCGGGGTGGCGCTGAGCCCTGGCGTTGCGGTCGGGGTCACGCTGGGCTGCGGCGTGGCGGTTGGCGTCTCCGTGGGTTCCGAAGTCTGCGTCGGCTCGGGTGTTGCGATCGGGGTAGCACTGGGTTCTGGCGTTGCGGTCGGCTTCGCCGTGGGCTCCGGGGTCTGCGTCGGATCCGGCGCAACCGGACTGACCGAGGGCTCGGTACGAGTGACAGGCGTCGCAGGGGCGCTTGTTGTGGCTTCCGGCGTCCGGCTCGGCGTGGGCTCGGCGGTGAGCGTCGGCTCCGGTGTTCCTGTCGGTGATCTGGTCGGCTCGGCACTGGGGGTCGGTTCGGGTACGACTACCACGGCAACGTCGCTCGGGTCGTTGAACAGACTGCCGCTGGACACCACGTCCTGCCCACCCGTCTCTGGATCGACCCGAATGACTCCGCCAAAAGGATAGGCGTCGGCGCCGCAGGAGTCGGCGACGTAGATCCGACCCTCCCACACGGCGATTCCAGTGGGAGAGCAGAATGAGGCTCCGGCAGAAACCTGGGCCTGGGCTCCCGTCAGCGGGTCCACCCGGATTACGCCACCATCGAAATCGACCACCCACAAATCGCCGTCCGGGTCGAGAGTGATGTCGTGCGGACGGCTGAAGAGCCCTCCCACCGAGAGAATCGATTGAGCGAGCGTCTCCGAGTCGAGCCGGATGACGCCCGCTTGGGCCCCGCCGAACGCGCCGGTGACCACGAAGATGTCTCCCGTTTCGGAGACCACCGAGTTGGTTGGGCTGCCGAGAAAGCCTCCGGAAGCGAGAAGTGTCTGGGCACCGGTGACGAGATTGACGCGAATCACACCGGCCTCGAGATCCGAAACGATCGCGCTCTCCGTGCCCTCCGCGGTGACTCCGTGGGGTAGCGCGAAGAACCCGTCAGCCGAGATCGAGATCCAGGCCCCCGTTTCAGTGTCGACCTCGACGAGCCCGTGGGCTCGATTCTGGTCCACGACGAGCGCCTGGCCGATCGAGTCGATCGCGATGCTGAAGCGCCCGACGCCTGGCGCAACCAGCGTCTGATCGCCGCTCGCGGCATCGATCAGCACGATACCGCCCTTCGTCGCACCGAATGCTGAAGCGTCGACGACGATCAAGTCGCCCGTCACCGCCGTCGCACCCGCGCTGATCTGGGGAAGCAACATCACGAACAATGCCAGCAGGCGGTACATCTCTGGTTACCCGGCCGGCTGCAGCGCCATCGGTGTAACCAAGGCCTGGACGATGCTGGGTTCGGCGTTGGGGCGCGGGCTGGCGAAGCCGCTGGCCGGGGACGTTGAAGCGACGACGCTATTCAACGCATCCCCTTCTCCCGGGCTCGAATCTCGCTGCCACCCCGAAGCTTCAGGCCGGGCGGCTTGAGGAGCGGTCGGCTATCTGATCGGCGTCCCCGGCCTCGATCGTTAACCTCGCGGATCGGGGCGATCTGGCTGGGAGTCTCGAGCGCGGGCACGACTACGCGCCGGGCTCGGTCTCAACCACCGGTCGGGCGGTCTCTCCGGATCGCTCGGATCCACGATGGGCGGTTCCCGAGAGCACCCGGCCCTCCAGTCATCTCCCCCGGCTGCGGTTTCCGACGGAACGAGGCTGGACGGCGCGTACGGAGTTCAGGGGTGGTGGCCGACCGAGCGGCCGCGATCGCAGGTTATTCCAGGTAGCCGATCGCTCGAAGACGCGCCTCGGTCTCTCGCGAGATCTCCCGCGCTCGCTGCGCCGCCTCGGGAGAGCTGATGCCCTCATGGTCTTCCATCCAGCGGATGAGCTGCCCGCTCAGCAATGCGAATTCTGGAGGGGGCACGGCCTTCGCCGGGCGGGCTTCCGCGGGGTCGGCCGCCAGATCGAAAACCTGGCGGCCCGAATCCTCGAGGTCAAAGATCAGCTTGAATCGCTCGCCTGTGGCACTTCGGAGCGTGCCCTGACTGCTGAATGAGAGCTCGCGGATGCTCTCATCGCGCTCGATGACGGGCCTCAAGCTCGAACCCGCAAAGGAGCTCGGATCGAAATCGATCGCCAGGTAATCCAACAGAGTCGGCACCAGGTCCAGGTTCTCAGCCAGGGCACTCCGCACTCCAAGGTGCTGCAGGCCGGGAACTCGCAGGATCAGTGGGGTGTGGATCTCCGTGTCGAACAGCGTGTGACAGTGGCGAATGCTGTTGTGCTCCAGCAGCTCCTCCCCGTGATCCGAAGCCACCACGATGATCGTGTCGTCGCGAACACCCGCCTTTTCGAGCGCCTCGAGCAAGACTGCGAACTGCGAATCGAAGTAATGCACCTCGCTGTCGTAGAGATCGGAGAGGTGCTGAATATCCGCCTCGCTCAGCTCGGAGTCGGCCCCGTCGCCGTAGAGCATGCGGTGGATCGGCTGGGTCTCTCCCCGCGCGACCCAACCCTTCTCTCCCGCATAAGGCGTTCCGAAGCGGAGGTAGTCGGCTCCGGGGGGTCGGTAGGGGTCGTGCGTATCCATGTAGTGCAGGTAGAGAAAGAAGGGAGCCTGGCCCCCACGCTTCTCGCGTTCTGCCAGATACTGGGTTGCCTTCTCGTTGATGCAGGCGGCGTGGGGCTTGTGCTTCCAGATGCAATCTGCTCCGAGGCACTTGCAGACTTCGAAGTGATCGAATCCTCGATCGAAACCCCCCTTTGGATTGAGCGATGTCGGCGTGTTGGTGACGACTGGGCTTCCGGAGATCGCGGCCGTCTCATAGCCGCGGCGCTTCAACAGCTGAGGCAACGAGGGAATGGTTTCCGGAATTCCCAGGCCACCGTCGGCCTGGTCGAGAAACTCGAAAGGATATCTCGAAGTGAGGATCGAGTTCACAGATGGATAGGTGCAAGCTGCCTGGCTGCGTGCGTTCCTCAGCACGATGGCCCCACGCGAGAACTCTTCGAGGTTTGGGCTGGTTGGCCGCTCGTAGCCGTAGACACTCAGCCGATCGGCACGCAGCGTGTCGACCAACACGAAAACCACATTGCAGCCCGGGCAGCTCGCCTCGGTTTGCGGTTGTGTGCAGGCGAGGAGCCATCCCGCGGACGCCAGGGCCAACCAACCAATGAGGCATCCAATGCCGAACCTGCGCTCGCTCGGCGTTCCGAGCCCTCGCTTCATTCCCAAACTATATCGACCCGCTGCGCGCCTGGTGTTTCAGGCCACAAGTCGCTCTCCTCGACGGTTGTTGCTTTAGGGGCTCTCGGCCGAAGCATCGCGCGGCTCGCATGCAGCCGCGGGCCCCGCACCCCGAACAGCGGGTTCGGGCAGAAGCGCTCTACTCGAACCAACCTTGGCGTTCGTCCAGGCCCGCCGCGACGAGACCGGCGATCGCGTCCTTGACCACCCGAACCTTCGCCTCGACAGCGCCGTCGTCCTCGGCGGGATCGCCCTCGAAGCGCAGCGGCTCGCCAAAGCGGATGCGAAACTTGACGGGAAGCGGGAGGAAACCGCCAAGTCCGAGCAGTGGGAAGGTGGGGGTGATGGGAAACGCCGGGGCACCGATCAACTTTCCGAGGAAGGGGACGTTGGCCAGACCCGGAGATTGTTCCTCGCTTCCCACGATGCCGACCGGGACGATGGGAGTGCCCGTCTCGAGTGCCAGGCGCATGAAGCCGAGCCCGAAGCGCTGGAGCTGATAGCGCTTGTCGTAGGTCTTGACGAAACCTCTGGCACCTTCGGGGAACACCATGATGGCCTCGTCCCGCTCGAGGAGTTGGACACAGTTGCCCGGGGTGCCGACGACACTGCCCACCCGATGCATGAAGGTCGAGATGAACGGAACCGTCGGCAAATAGTACTCCCCCATACCGCGAACCATTCGGGGTGGCTCCGACTCGAAGAAGAGTGCCATGGCGAGCATGGCCCCGTCCCAAGCGAAGGTGTTACCGGCATGGTTTCCGATCAACAAAACTCGGCCACGGGGAACACGGTCGATCCCGTGAGTCTCGACGCGGAACCAATGGCGGTACATCAACGCCATGGTTGCCATCAAGCTGCGCGCGTAGTCGGGATTGAAACCAAAGCTGTCGAAGCCGTACTCGTTCAGCTGGGTCGGCATACGAGCCGACCGTTCGGCGATTTCGTCCAGGAGCCCCCGCAGTGGGCCGGGCAGCGGCCACTGCCTGCCCTTCGGAGCGGGAAGCGGCCGCGCAACCGGAAGCTGTGCCTTGGCGCTCAGGAGAGCTCCGCTCGAAAAAATGCCAGCAGGCTGTCCCAGTCTTGGGCTGCCTCTACGGCGGCGTGAACCTCGGGCCGCGAATCGTTCATATAGCCGGGTCGAAGCCCAGCACGAGTTTCGATGACGGCCCGCACTCCGGCCCGGCGGAGTTCCGCATCCAACCGCTCCGCAACCGGCGCTGCCGCCTCGTCGGCTCCCGCGAAGATGGCCAGTACCGGGGCCTGTAGCGTCTCCAGATCGGGTGCCACCGCGGGATCGGTGCCGTAGAAGTCCGCCACTGCGCCTACTCTTCGATTGCGGCTTGCGGCTAGCAGCGCGAGCTGCCCGCCCACACCGAAGCCAAGCGCCCCGAGCGTCGGGCCCTCCGTAGCGTTCTGATTGAACAGCTCGACCGCCGCTGCATCCAGATCGTCGGCAGCGCGCTCGACTCCGAAGTCTCGGGCAAGCGAGCCCGCCTCGGCCACGTCCGCTGCGGTACGGCCAGCGAGGAGATCTGGGGCCAGCGCCACAAAGCTCGCGCGAGCTAGCCGATCGCAGACATCGCGAACGTGATCCGTCAGACCCCACTCATCGTGGATGACGAGGATGCCGCGCCCGCCAGAGACTGGATTCGCGAGATAGCCCGAGAGCGCGCCGCGATCGCCCCGAGCCACTCCCCCGCACTCGATCTCCAAGCCCGTACGTGCCATCACCACCGACGAGGCCTCCGATTGGAAGGGAACCATAGCCCAGTGCACGCGTGGCCTCGCGCGCCTCTGTACACTGCCTTCATGAGCGATGCAGTTCCGCACGAGAAGGAGCTCCAGCCGGGTGCGGTGCCGCCGCCCGTGCTGGAAGTCTGCCGCGTCTTGTCGGAGGCGGGTTACGCCGCTTTTCTGGTGGGGCCCGGTTTACGGGATCTCCTCCGTGGAGTTCGTCCGCCGCACTTCGAACTGGCGACAAACGCATCGGTCAGTGCACTCGCGAGTCTGTATCCCACTGCCGTACTGATCGGAAGTCAACACGATACGCTGATGATCCCAACCCGTGCGGGGCCGGTTGACGTCAGTTCGTTTCGCACCGGAACCCTGGATGGCGATCTGGGTCACCGCGATTTCAGCATCAACGCGCTGGCCTATGACGCGAAACGGGACCGGCTGTTGGACCCCTTCGGGGGACGAAAACATCTCGCGGAAGGGCTGCTGTGCGCGGTTCGCTCGGCGCGTGACCGCTTCGACGAGGACCCGCTGCGCGCGCTGCGCGGAGTTCGGCTGGCGGCAACGCTCGGGTTGAGGCTCGATCCCGAGGTGGAGGCCGCACTCGCGACCGCGCCGAACCTGCTCGGGCGAATTCCACGCGAGGCCGTGCGACGCGAGCTCGTCGCGATCCTGCTTTCGCAACGCGTCGCCGAGGCCTTTGCGCGGCTGGAGCACAGCGGAATCGCAACGTCGCTTGCTCCGGGTACGCTGCCCGGGGCCGGCGCCCTCCTGCAGCTCTTGCCCTTCGATCTGGAGCTGCGACTGGCAGCGTGGCTGCGGGGAACGAGGTCTCGGCGAATTCTGCAGCGCATGCGGTTCTCGCGCCCGACGGTCGACCGCGTCGAGCTGCTGCTGCGCCTGCATCCGCTGGACGAGCGACCGAATCCGGGTAGTGCGGCGGCGACAGCACGCTTCGCACGTCGGACCGGATCGCGTGATCTCGGCGCCCTGATCGCCCTGCGCGCGGCTGAACTCGAATTGGATCCCGAGGCAACTCCGGCCGAACGAGACGGCCTGCACCAGGTGAACCGAGTCGCCGAGGAGCTCCGTGCGTCGCGCGGCAACCTGGATCGACGCGACCGGCTGGCGATCGGTGGTGCCGACGTGATGAGGCTTCTCGATTGCCGGCCCGGCCCTCGCGTGGGTCGAGCGCTCGCCTACCTCGCAGAGCAGATTGCCGCCGACCCATCCCTCAATTCACAGGAAGCGCTCGCGCAGCTGTTGTCAGGCTGGAACGACGGCGACTCGCCGGACTGACGACCGATCCATGTTTCAGGCGCCGCGAAGCTGCCTCAGGATCTCGTCGTCTTCCGGGAAGCGTCCAGTCTGATGCTTCGAATAAATCAATGCGCCGTCGGCAACGACATCGAAGATCCCCCGATCGCCGCGGACCAACTCGGCCTCACAATCCGTTTCGCGCTTGATGCTGGCCGCCAAACTGGTGGCCTCGGGTAGGTAGTTTCACTGAACGCAGTAGGTGATCGAGATCTGCACGATGAGATCCTCCGCTCTTGATCTTGCCAAAATCCCATCGGTCGTTCACCGGGCTCCGCTCGAGTGTCCCTTTTTCGACCCGCCTCGGAATTTGAACTGAATTCGCAGAAGTGCATCCTAAGCAGCTGAAATTACGCCAATTATCGAAATTCTATTGGAGCCCCATGCTTCATGCCTACGGGCATCTGGCCGATACGCCGAGCGTGCGCATCCGCGGCGGGAAGGGGAAGAAAATGGTTCGGGCTCAGTCGGACCGCCGACAGAGGCTCGAGGCGTTCGCAGGCGCGGCATTGATCTGCGCCGCCGCTCTGACGATCGCTGGCTGCGCCGGGCATCCCGGCGGATCTGCAGCGGAGCCCGGACGCCCGGCCGCGAAGCCCGAACGCCCAGCCGCGAAGCCCGAGCCGCGAGAGACGGACCTCATCACCGCGCAGCCAGCGAACGGCGACTCGCGGCTCCAGCGCGAAGTGGCGCGCCTTCACGAAGAGCTCCGCGAGGCGGAGGCCAGCATGCGACGGATCGAGTCGGGCGAGCGCAGCCGCCACGCCGACGCGGTGTCGGCGCTCGCTGAAGGACGCATCGCGGTCGAACGCGCATCGCAAACTGCTCCGTGGCGGGGAGAGAGCCTCGAGGAGGCGCGCCGCAAGCTCGAGAGTGCCGAGCGCGAGCTGCACGCCAACCATCGAGGCACCGCGATCTACCTGGCTTCGAGCGCACAGCGGATCGCGAACACCCTCGACGAGGAGGGCCGCCTCGTTGCAAAGGCTCCTGACGCTCGATTCGTCCGCAATTCACGGGTCAACCTTCGCGCTGGCCCATCCACCGACCACGCGATCCTCGGCGTACTCCAACCCAAGACTCCCGTCTTCCAAAAGCGCCCCGAAGGGGAGTGGGTCCTGGTGAGAACGCTGTCCGGCCAACTCGGTTGGGTTTACGGCGGACTGCTGCGCTGAAGGTTCAGAGACCTTCGGCACCCTCGTCGGCGGTCATGACGCAGTCCTTCCCCGCGTCCTTCGCGCGATACAGTGCGCGGTCGGCGTCGTTGAAGAATGCCTTCTCGTCACCACGAAACGTCGCGACTCCCATCGAGACCGTGATCCTGATCTCGCTGGGGCCATCGAGAGTGACCACCGGGAAGCGCGCGTGGGAGACGGCCAGGCGAATCTTCTCGGCCAGACCCTGGGCGCCCTCGAGCGAAGTCTGGCTGGCCACCAGAGCGAACTCTTCGCCGCCGTATCGCGCGAGCAGATCCATCTCCCGAACGACTTCGTTCATCACGGCGGCGGTCCGCTTCAGCACGGCATCACCCACCGAGTGCCCGTAACGATCGTTCAGTTGCTTGAAGTCGTCGATGTCGATCAGGATCAAACACAGGGGTTCGCCGGTCCGAATCGAGCGCTTCATCTCGCGGGGGAGGTGCTCCTGGATGAACCGATGGTTGTGCAGCTTTGTGAGATCATCGGTGATCGACAGCTGAAGAAACACCTCGTTGACCCGTTGCAGCTCCTGGTTCTGCTTGATGAGGCGGGAGTTGGCGTCTTCGATGGCAATCCGGTTTTCCTCGATCTCGATGGAATTGGTGCGCAGACGCTCCATCATTTCGCTGAAAGCGCGGGCCAGCACGCCGATTTCGGCGGTTCCGTCCGTGGGAAAGGCCACACCCTCCTCGCCTGCAGCCACCTTGAGCGCTGCATCCGAAAGCTCCCGAATCGGCTTGACGATCGAGCGTGCGATCTGAGCCACGGCCACACAGCACAGCAGCGCGATGGCGATGTCGAAGATCAGGGCCTCCCGAACGACGGCCGCGACCGGCGCCGAGACCTGGTCGTAGGATTCCTCGACCGCGAGCGTCCAGCCGAAGCGACCGAACCGGACGGCACTGCCGACGATCGCCTCTCCAGCCTCGCTGTCGTACACCTCCACGGCCGGCAGCGCTCCGGGAAGCGGCCGGGGCCTCTGGTATCGAGTGCGCTCGGCATCCGCCGGAACGCTCATCAGAACCTGGCCGGAGCCTCCGACGACGAACACGCCCCCCCTCTTGCCGAGCGGAATTTTTCCCAGCACCGCTTCCACCTGCGACAGGTCGACAACACCGTGGAGCGAGGCCAGACGGTGATCGTCTCCATCCGCGATCGTCGCGGATACGAACTGGACCCGATTTCCATCGATCTCGACCACATCCCCGGCGCCGGACTCGGCTGCCTCGGTCAACCGCGCGCGCAGCTCATCGGTCAGATTCAGCTCGTCTCCCACGCGAAACAGAGGCTCTCCGCCCGAGCCGAGCAGGATCAGCGATCGATACTGTGGAAAGCGCTCGAGGACGTAGCTGAGGTACTGCTCCACCTCACCACCGGGCCCCCGCGTTCGCAGCGCATCGAGGTTCTGCCGAATTGTCGCGCTCGCCGCGAAGGTTCTCAGGTCGAGCTCCAATTGCGAGTACCACGAGGAAAGGCGCTCGTCCGCGCCCTGGAGGATGGACGGAAGTCGTCGGTCGATCTTGTCGTGGAGGAAGGATTGGATCGACTGAGCCGACAACCACGCCACGGCCAGCGACGCGACGAGAGCGGTCAAGAATACCGACGAGACGAGCTTGGCGGGAAGGCTCCGCCAGGGGAACCTCAGCGCGGCACGCATCCAGCCTCGCGAGACGGCTCCCGATTTCTGGATGGCGGCCCCCAGATGGTCGACGCGACAAACAGCGCCCCTCGCCCAGTACATCGGGTCATCGAGGGTGCAGCTTGACCACCCAGATTCGCGATCCGGAACGCTTCGTCGGGCTCACGCCCGGCGCGTTGCCTTAAACGCGCGGCAGGGGCTAGTGGCTGAAGAACTGCACGATCGCCCAGACCGCGGCAAGCAGGGTCACCAGCTGCGTGCCCCCAGCACCGATCGCCCGTGCCGGCAGAGTGACCTTCTCCCAGCTCAGACCGAACGGGTGGAGCACCCGCGAGATCAGCAACACGGCGCCCAGAATGTGAATCGCCAGGCTCGGCGCTCCGTCGATCTCGATCAGCGCCAGCAGCAACAGTGCAAACGGAACGTGCTCTGCGAAGTTGCCGTGACGGCGAATCTCCAGCGCGAGCTCCTTGTTGCCGCCGTCGTACATCGAGATGCCCGTCTTCACCCGCAGCGGGCCGACGCGGAACCCCAATGCACCGTAGACCAAGGCCAGCAGAGCTGCGTAGAGACCCGTAATGAGAGGTAGTGTCATGGCGATCTCCTTAACCGGTTGGGTTCTCGGGGCACAGAATGGGCCACCGACTGCGCGGAATCACTCCTGAGGAATGAACTGTTTGAACATCGGCACCAGGTTCGGGCCTTTGCGAATGCTGTGGCCGCCGTCGACTCCGATGATCTGGCCAGTGACCCAGCTGGCCTCTTCGGACAGCAGAAATGCGACGATGGCACCGACGTCCTCAGGCCTTCCGATCCGAGAAATCGGCATCAAGCTCAGGTACTCGTTGCGCGCGTACTCGTTGTCGGACAGGATCGAAGCCATCGGAGTCTTCACGACGCTCGGCATCACGGCATTGACGCGAATCCCGTGCTCGCCCAGCTCGTCCGCCGCGCACTGGGTCAACATGTTGAGGCCCGCCTTCGAGGCGCAATAGGGACTCATCCAGGGATGGGTCAGGCCTCCGGCGATCGAGCTGATGTTGACGATGCTGCCGCCGCCGGCTTGCTTCATCGCCCGCACCTCGGCTCGCATCGAGCGGTGCACGCCCACCAGATTGGTGTCGAGAACCCGCGCGAACTCCTCGCTCGCGATGGTTTCGACCGGCCCGGAGGCCGCCGTTCCAGCGGAGTTCACGGCCAGGGTCAGACTGCCGAAGCGCTCGACGGTGGCAGCCACCGCGTCGTCGACTGAACTGTCATCGGTGACGTCGCAACGGACCCAGTCCGCGTTCGCGCCGAGGGCATCGCTCGCCTGTTTCAGGGTTTCTTCACGGCGCGCGCAGACCATCACCTGTCCACCGCCATCCACGATGGCCTGCGCGCAGGCGAGACCAATGCCGGTCGCCCCGGCTGTTACGATGCCCACCTGGCCCTCGAAATTCGCCATCGTCGTGCGCTCCTCCTGCGGCTCGCAGGCTTGTCGGCGGCGATTGTAGTCGCCGCCAACGACGGCCGCTGCGCACCGCTCGGGCCAGCCTGCAGCCGCTAGACTGCTGCTTCGGGAAGCGACCCGGGAGAGCTCCTATGACAGATCGATCGGAGGCCCCCTTTGAGGACGTTCGCTTCGAGCGGGTCGATGGAAACGTCGCGCTGATCACACTCCAGCGCCCCGACCAGCTCAACGCGTTCAGTGGCCGGATGGGCGTAGAGCTGGGGCGGGCCTATCGACGCTGCGACAGCGACGATTCCATCCGCGCGGTCGTGCTGACGGGCGCCGGCCGGGCATTCTGCGCGGGTGCGGATCTCGGTGCCGGCTCACACACCTTCGAGAGCCAGGACCCGAGCTCGTTCAGCGCCGGCGCGGGCATCGATCCACCGGCCTGGCAGGTGCGCAAGCCCGTGATCGCGGCCATCAACGGCCACGCCGTCGGCATCGGCCTGACCCTGGCGATGCAGTGCGACATCCGGCTGGTGGCCATCGAAGCCAAGTGCGGCTTCGTCCAGGTTCGCCGCGGCGTATTGCCGGACTGCCACTCCCATTGGACGGTTCCGCGCGCCGTGGGCTTTGCACGCGCCACCGAGCTCTTTCTCACCGGCCGCCTGTTTCGCGGCGATGAGGCCGCCGAGATGGGTATCGCGAGCCGGGCACTCGATGCCGCAGACGTGCTGCCCGCGGCGCTCGACACAGCTCGGGACATTGCACGAAATACCGCGCCTCTCTCCGTCGCCCTCAGCAAACGTCTGCTGTGGGAGAGCCCCGCACCCTCGCGCGAATGGGTGGGCCGCAAGGAGACCGAGCTGCACCATCACGTAATGGGTCGCGCCGACGCCGCCGAAGGCGTGATGGCGTATCTGGAGAAGCGCGCTCCCGAGTGGAAGTTGAGCGTGACCCGCGACTGGCCCGACGGGCTAACCGGGGAACCCGATCCCGACTGAGGGTCCGACAGCTCTAGGACGCCGCGCGAGCCGTGAGCTAGTCCCTCGACATGAACAGCCGCAGCACGTACCAGAACATCAGCGCTACCGAAGCGAAGAGCTGCAGGGCAGCCCCCACGTAACGATCCTCTGGGTAGTGATGCAACACATTGGAGGTGTCGTAGAGGATCGCCGCGCCGGCGAAGCCCACCATTGCAACCGAGAACCAGGTACCCATTTCGAAGCCGAACAGGACCCCGCCAACGATCGCGACCAATGCGAGCACCCCGCCCCACATCAGGAACCCGCGCAGGAAGGAGAAGTCCTTGCGGGTCACGAAGGCGACGGCAGTGAGCCCGCCGAACCCAAGCAGGGTCACAGCCGCGGCGCTTTCGACCGCACCCGGCGCGAACTGCTCCGCCATCCAGATCATCGGCACGAACAGAATGGCTTCCGCCGCTACGAATCCGCCCAATGCGGCGTACTGCGCGCCCTTGGACTCGGAGGTGAGGGAGATCCGAGTGGCAAACCAGCTGACCAACATGAAGGCGCCAAGGACGAGCAGCCAGGATCCGCTCAGCATCACGCGCGCGATCGAAGTGGCCACTCCCGATTGGAAGAGTCCGACCTCGAGCAGCGTGAACAGCACGATTGCACCCATCAGATGGTTGTAGGTGCGGTTGATGAAGCTGGCGCGCGCGTCCACGCCAATCGCCGCCACGGGCTGGTAGCCCTGCGGAACCCGGTAGTCGCTCGTCATGCTGGCTCCTTCGATCCCCTGCCCTGTTCGGGACGAGCGGCAGATGGCCAGACCCTCACCGACCGAATGCCGAAGCGGGTCCAGAACCCGGAGAATAGTCCCTCCGACTCGACCCGACCCCCCGCGGGGGCTGCGGCCGGCTCCGGAATCGTCTAAGAGTCGCGACGGAGCTGGGCTCGTCAAGTCCCCGAAGCGTGAGCACGGCCCTGGACAAGCTTCGCGGAGGAGCGTTGATCACCCCCAATTCGGCCCGATCGCGAACATCCGCAGTTCTCCTGGTTTGTGCGGCCTGGGCGCTGGCTGCAGATGCCGAGGGAGTCACGCTGCGGACCGGAGACATCCTCATCTCCGATTCCGGGGTCGACGCCGTATTCCGGGTCGATCCTCAGACGGGCGACCGGGTGGTGGTGAGCGGCGCCGAGGTCGGAACGGGCACGATCTACAGCTTTCCACTCGAGATGGCGCTGGCCCCGGACGGGAGCCTGCTGCTCGCCGATCTCAACCTGAAGTCGATCGTGAAGATCGATCCCGACAGTGGTCACCGCACCCCGATCGCATCCTCTCGGATCGGCTCGGGCATCGCTCTGCAAGGACCCCGAGGCATCGAGTTGACTCCTGACGGCTCCCTGTTGATCGCCGACACCATCTTGCACGCATTGATCGAGCTGAACCTGGAGACCCTCGAGCGTCGAATGTTGTCTTCGCCCGGCCGAGGCGCCGGGCCGAAGCTGATCATGCCACTGGGAATGGACGTCGCTCCAGACCGCAGTGTGCTCGTCATCGACAGCCTACAGGCTGCCGTGTATCGGATCGATCCCGCGCGCGGTGACCGTTCTGTCGTCTCGTCCGCCGAGGTCGGCGCCGGACCGCCCATGCGAGAACCCTACGATCTGGTGTTGGAGGGGAACGGACAAGTCCTGGTCGTCGACAAGAAGTTTCGCGGCGTCTGGCGCATCGATCTCGAATCCGGCGACCGGACGGTCGTCTCCGGCCCAGAGGTGGGAGAGGGTCCACTCCTGACCAGTCCGTTCGGGATTGCCCTCGAATCCGATGGAGCCATCCTCGTCACCAACCGCACTCCGGCGGCCGTCTATCGGATCGACCCGCTTTCGGGAAACCGGCAGGCCGTGTCTTCCCAGGAGGTTGGCAGCGGAGAGCCGTTTCGGACCCTGCGTCGCGTGCTGGTCGTACCCGCGCGGGCAGTGAGCCGCGTGCCACCCTGGACGCTGTTGATCGTCGTGCTCGTGCTCGGCGGTATCTTCGTCTGGGTGATTCGATCCACGCCGGCGAAAGCTGTGGAGAGTTGACTGCCGCTCCGTGGCGGCAAGCTCCGCCGCCGGCTCGATCTACTTGGTGTAGCGAGGCTCGTAGAGCTGGGCGGTGAACTCACCGGGTAGCTTGAAACGCGTCGACAGGCCGTAGCCAACGTCGCTGATCTCGTCGGTGAACTCGACCCCCCGCTGGCTCAGCTCCTCGCGGGTCTTCTTGATGTCGTCACAGTAGAAGGAGATATCGCGTGTGCCCGATGGCTGGCCGTCGGCACTATCGGAGGGGTGGCAGCCCATATCCGCCTCCGGGAGCTCGAAGATCAACCAGCCTCCTCCGACATCTGTGCAGGGAAAGCGCAGCTTGTCGCGGATGAACGCGCGAAGCTCGTCGGGCTCGGAGGAGTAGAACATCGTGTGGACGCCTTTGATCATGATTTGCTCCTTTAGGGCGCCAGCCCGAATACCCGGAGCGCGTTCTCGCGCAGGAAGAGGGGCCAGACGTGGTCGCGAAACGGAACCTGGGGTAGCTCGGAGAAAATTCTCTCCAAACTCAGGCCCATTGGAAAGTAGCCCGCGTAGAGGATCTTCTCGGCGCCGCGGGTGTTCGCATAGTCGACAATCGCCTTCGGATAATACTTGGGTGCAAAGGCGCTCGTAGAGTAATAGAGATTCGGCCATTTGAGCATCAGCTTGACCGCCAACTCGGTCCAGGGCTCCGCGCCGTGGCGCATCACGAACTTCAGCTCTGGGAAGAACCAGCAAACCTCGTCGATGCGCTCGACGTGTTGGGCGGCCATCGGGATTCGCGGCCCCGGAACGCCAACGCAGCAGAGGAAGGGGATGTCGAGATCGCAGCACTTGGCATAGACGGGATAGAAACGCTTGTCGTCGATCGGAACCTGGGGATTCAACCCGCAGGGAAAGGCGCTGACGGCCTTGAGATCGAACTCGTCGGCCATGCGCTGGATGCGGCGGAGATCCTCCATCCCCCGGTTGGGATCCGTCTCACACGACGCAAGGAAGCGGTCGGGATGCCTGCGCAGGGCCAGCTTCGAGGTTTCCGCCTTTTCGGCCACGCCGATCAGCGCTCGCTCGATGCCGTGACGGTCCATCTCCTCGAGCGTGTATTTGATGTAATCCTCCTTGCCGCCCAGCTTCGGGACGTCCTTGAACATGTACTCCACCGGAAACTCGAAGGATTGGAGGCTCTCGGCGTCGCGGAAGAGCGGCTTCATGAAGCTGTAGCTGGGCGCGGGATCCGCGCTGGGAATGCCCAGCATCAGGTCGATGATTCCGATCTCACTCGGCATTCCCACGGGTCGCCTCCCTGGCCTCGCGTCCCATCGCTCGGCAGCATGCTAACACGACACTCCCGGCCCTCGGTCTCCCCTTCCGCGGAGCGATTTCGTTAACATCCGGCGGTTCGAACCGACAGACACAACCGCGTATCGACAGGAGAGATTCATGACCATTGCAGTGGGTGACAAGATTCCGGCCGGAACCCTCAAAATCGCCGCGCCCGATGGCGCGAAAGACATCTCGACCGACGAGCTGTTCGGCGGCAAGAAGGTCGTGCTGTTCGCCGTTCCCGGAGCCTTCACGCCGCTCTGCTCTGGCAAGCACCTGCCCGGATACGTCACGAAGGCAGCGGAGATCAAAGCCAAGGGCGTGGACACGATAGTTTGTCTATCCGTCAACGACGCATTCGTGATGAGCGCCTGGGGCGCGGCGCAGAATACCGGCGATGCGGTGGTGATGGCAGCCGACGGCAGCGCCGAGTTCACGCGCGCGCTGGGCCTCGACTTCGACGCGTCCAACTTCGGCATGGGCGTTCGCGCCCAGCGCTTCGCGTTGATCGCCGAAGATGGAGTCGTACGGGGCCTCCACGTCGAGAAGCCGATGAAGTTCGAGGTGAGCAGCGCGGAGGCGATTCTCGAACAGCTCTAGCTCACGCGATGGGTCGTCGCTTCCTCGATTCCACGCTACCAGCCCGACAGCTGGGCGCTGCGCTCCCGATGAACGTCGGGTATGCCCAGCCAGGCTCGGTCGAACAGGGCGCGCTTGAGCCAGATGTGAACCTCGCACTCCCAGGTTAGACCGATCCCTCCGTAGATCTCGACCGTGTCGCGGGCAATCTGGGCATAGCGGTCCGTGAGATGGGCCTTCGCCATGGCGGCTACTTGCTCGGAGTCGGTCTGGATGTGATCGAAGGCATGGGCCGCGTACCAAAGGAGTGCTCGCGCGGGCTCGATCTCGAGCGCCATGTCGGCGAGTTGGTGCTTGACGGCCTGAAACTCTCCGATCTTGCGGCCGAACTGTTGCCGCGTCTTGGCGTGCTCGAGCGCGAACTGCACCAGCTGCCAGCCACCCCCAAGCGCGTCGGCGGCCAGGAGGATCAGGCCCGCGTCACGAACACGACCCGCCACCGGGCGCTCCAGCCGCTCGGCTGGCACATCGCGAAAGTGCACCCGCGAGCTACGCCGGGTGCGATCGGCGCTGTCGACGGCCTCGATCTCGATCCCCGATGCATTGCTCTCCACCAGAGCGAGTCCACCGCCCCCAAGCCCGATAACGAAGAGGTCGGCAACGTCGGCACTCGTCACGTAGTGCTTGGCGGCGGTCAAACGCCCGTCGGCCCACTCCGCCGTCCAGTGATCGGAACTCCAGCGATCGTTTCCCTCGCCAAGCGCGACGGTCGCGATTCGTCCGCCTTCTGCCAATGCGGGCAGTGCCCTCTCCTTCTGCTCGGCGTTCCCGCCTTCGACGATCGCGACGGTCGCCAGAGCGTGTCCCAGCAGCGGGCTCGGGACCGCTCCGGCACCCAACACCTCGATGGCGAGCGCCAGGTCGAGCATCTCCAGCCCCGCGCCGCCGTAGGCCTCCGGAACCAACAAACCGGCGACGCCCATCTCGGCCAGTCCGCCCCAGATGCCGTCGTCGAAATCGCTCGTCCCATCGTAGATCTCGCGCAGACGCGGCAGCGGGCACTCGTTGGTCACGAAGCCCCGCACAGTCTCCTGCAGCAGCCTCTGCTCTTCGGATAGACCGAAGTCCATCTACCCGGTATCCGTCGGGCCTTGCGGGCCCAGGTTCGCAGCGCGCTCGCGCGGTAGACCCAGCCCGCGTTCCGCAATGATGTTGCGCTGGATATTTGCGGTGCCGCCGGCGGTGGCGATCCCGAGCGACCACATATAGTCGCCAAGCCAGGAAGCGTGCTCTCCATCGTCCACCGGCGAATAGACCACCGAGGAGGGCGCCTCGAGGGCGCCGTCCCCAATCAGGTCGAGGGCGAGCTTCGAGATCTGGTGGCCGATGTTGGTGGAGTTGAGTTTGATCATCAGCGCTTCGATTCCAGGCAGCTCGCCACGTGCCACCGCTGTCAGGGTACGGTGGCCCAAATACACCTGGGTGGCGACGTAGCCCTGGATCGCGGCCAGCCGCTGGCGAACGTGCGGATCCTCGATCGCCGGCCGGCCGTTGCGTTCGACTTTCCGCGCCAGGTCGACGAGCGCCTGGAAGTTGGCACGCATCCGATCAGAGCTGCCGATCAGGTTGCGCTCGTGCATGAGCGTCGCACGCGAAACAGCCCAGCCCTCGCCGCGCTTCCCCACGATGTTCTCCGCCGGCACGCGTACGTCGTCGAAGAAAACCTCGCAGAACTCCTCGGATCGGGTCATTTGCATCAAGGTGCCGACGCGAATTCCCGGGGACTTCATGTCGATCAACAGGTAGGAGATTCCGGCGTGCTTACCGGCGTCGGGCTCGGTGCGAACCAGGCAGAACATCATGTCCGACTCGTGCGCACCGGACGTCCAGATCTTGTGGCCGTTGATCACCCACTCGTCTCCGTCGAGCTCGCCCCGGGTCTGGATCGACGCCAAGTCGCTGCCGGCACCTTGCTCGCTGTAGCCCTGGCACCAGACCAACTCTCCGCGAAGCGTTGGCGGGATGTACTCGGCCTTCTGGGCGTCGCTGCCCTTTTCGAGGAGAGTCGGAACGAGCATCGCCGCTCCCTGGCTCGACAGCTCTCCGGGAGCCTCCGCCCGGCTGAACTCCTCCAGGATGATGTTCGAGCGCAAGATGTCCGGCGGCTGACCAGAGCCTCCGTACTTCGTGGGAATCGAGCGGTACAGATAGCCTCGCTCCGTGGCGCGCTGGCGGAAGAGCGCCTCCCGTTCTGGCTGCGGGCGGGCCGCGTCTGCGCCGCGCAGGGGCCAGTGATCGCGCAGGAATCCCAGCACTTCCCTGCGAAAGCTCTCGTACTCGGGTGTGTAACGAAGATCCATGTGTCGTTCTGCCGAAACGTCTCTGACCGCGCAAAGCGGCGAGTTCGCCTCGCACCATGCTCGTCAAAGTGTGATGAAGCGAGCGAGCAGCTTAACGGGATGCGAATACACCGGCAAGCCAATGACCCAGAGCATTGCAGCGACATCGAGACGCTGGCATGCTCCTCGCCGACTGCGCTACCGCAGTGCTTCGGAGAACTCGATCGACGTGGCCTTTCGGGAGTACGCGAATTTCGACGGACTGGGGCTCGCCGAACTGGTGGCTAGACGCGAGGTGTGCGCGGTCGAGCTGGTCGAAGAGGCCATCGCGCGAACAGAACGCCACAACCCCACCATCAACGCCGTGGTCTACGAAATGTTCGAGATCGCCCGTGCCGCCGCTCTCAAGTCCGATGAAGCTGCAGATGCCACTCCCTTTGTCGGCGTGCCCACCCTGTTGAAGGATCTGATCGGAAACTATCCGGGCGTACCGACGACCTGTGCCAGTCGTTTCCTAGACGGGATTCCCGCCAACCACAAGAGTGAGCTGGTGGCGCGCTTCGAACGGGCCGGGTTGATTCCAATCGGCAAGACGAACTGCTCCGAATACGGGTTGATTCCGACGACCGAGAGCGACCTGCACGGCGACTGTCGCAATCCGTGGAACACGAATCACTCTTCCGGCGGCTCCAGCGGCGGCTCGGCGGCTGCCGTGGCAGCGGGCATCGTACCCATCGCTCACGCGAGCGATGGCGGTGGTTCGATCCGGATTCCCGCTTCCTGTTGCGGCCTGGTCGGCATGAAGCCGACCCGCGCGCGCAACACCCTGGCCCCGCTCCTGGGCGACGTCATGAACGGCATGGTGATCGAGCACGCGGTGTCGAGAACCGTGCGCGACAGCGCCGCCCTGCTCGATTGCACTGCAGGACCTGCTCCTGGGGATCCGTACGTAGCGCCACCCCAGGAGCGGCCCTACCGCGAGGAGGTTTCGCGCTCGCCGGGTCGGCTGCGGGTGGCGTCCTGGTCCAAGAACGTCCGAGGTGGGGAGGTCGACCCCGAGTGTCGGGCCGCTGTCGAAAACACCGCGAGCCTGCTGGCGGAGCTGGGGCATGAGGTAGAGGAGGCCACACCGCCGCTCGACCCGGACATGATCGGCGACGCCTTCTTGACGATCTGGGCAGCGGGCGCCACGGGCACGATCGATCTTCTGCAGCTCGGCTCGGGCCGAAGCCCGGCACCCGAGTACTTCGAGCCGCTCACCTGGGCGCTCTACGAGCGGGGCCGCGCGATCAGCGCTTCCGCCTATCAGCGAGCCGTTGCGATGCTCCAGCTGGCCGCGCGCCAGATCGGGGCCTTCTTCGAAATCTACGACGCCTGGCTGTGTCCCACCCTCGAGAAACCGCCGATGCTCCTCGGCACCATCGATCGCAACGAAACCGATATCGAGCGCGCCTTCGCACCGATCATGGAGTACGCGACGTTCACCCCGGTCTTCAACGCGACCGGCCAACCGGCCGTCTCTCTGCCGCTCCACTGGACGGAGTCGGGTCTGCCCGTGGGAATCCAGATCGCGGGACGTTTCGGCGACGAGGGCCTACTGTATCGGCTGGCGGGCCAGCTGGAGGCCGCCCGCCCCTGGATCGACCGCAAGCCTCCGCACTGGGATTGACGAAATGCGCGCGAACCGCTCCGACAGTCATAGGCGAGACTTCAACCCGATCGACATTTGGAGAAAGCTCTGGTCCCAGTGGCCCGCCCTGCTCTGCATGCTGTTGCTACTCGCCGGCCGCTCATCGCTGGCAGATCACTACATCGTGCCGTCGGGTTCGATGGAGCCAACACTGGTGCCTGGCGACCGGGTTGTGGCCGACAAGACGGCCTATGGCGTACGGCTCCCCTTCATCCGCCTGGCACTGAGCGCCGGGGAGACCCCTCGAGCGGGCGAGGTCGCGATCTTCGACTCGCCCGCAGATGGGCAGCGCCTGATCAAGCGCATCGTCGCGGTGCCGGGCGATCGTGTGGAAATGCACAACGGTCTGCTCGCCATCAACCATGAGCTGCTCGCGGATTCGAGCGGCCAACCCGTCGAAGTCTTCGGAGCGCGTCGAGCCCGGCTCGACCTTCGCCACGGTGGCGGCCCCGACATCCAACCGCATCGAGTGCCGGAAGGCCGGGTGCTCGTGTTGGGTGACGCGCGCGGCAACAGCCGCGACAGCCGCTTCTTCGGCCTGGTCGACATCGACGATCTTTACGCCCGCGCGATCGGGGTGTTCTTTCGCAAGGACGAAGGCTTCGTCTGGCGGCCGCTCTAGCCCAATCGTCGGGCTACGAGACCCACGCTAGTCCACGCTCAAGGCGGCAGCTCTGCTCGAGATCCCGACCCCCCGCCGGCCCTGGCGCAGGTTGTTGCGATCGTGGCCGTTGGTGCAGTAGCCGAGCGAGATTCCGCTGGCCGGGTCTGCCCAGGCGATCTGCCCACCGGCGCCACCGTGTCCGAAGGCCTCGGGTGAATTCGTGTGACCGAACCCCCGGTAGTTGCGTTTGCCGTCGCCCGCGATGATCAGACCGAGTGCGCGGTTGGCCCGATGACCGAAGACTTGGTCACGAAGATCACCGGAGCGAACCTCCCGCGCCATTCGGAGAGTCTCGGGTTGCCAAACGCAATCACCGTCGATTGAGCGACCGTCGTTGAGCAAAGCCTGATAGAAAAGAGCAAGGTCTCCGGCCGTCGCGGTCCCGCCACCTCCGGGAATGCCGGCCTCTCGGAAGTCCGCCCGGTTGAACGAATCTACTGCCTCCTCGGTCACTTCGGTCACCGGCGGCTGCGGAACTCCCAGCTCTCGGTAGTCGGCCTCGGTCAGAGGCTCGCCGACGTGAACGATGTCGGCCAGCCGGCCGTGGAGGGAAGGCGGCAGCCCGCACCACAGATCCTCCAGACCCAGGGGTTCGGCGATTCGTTGACGCACGAAGTCTCCATACGTCAGCCCCGCTCGACGCTCGATGATCTCGGCGATGACGTACATGCTCGACGAGGGGTGGTACTCGAAGCGGCTGCCGGGCTCCCAGTTCAGCCGCCACTTCGCGAAGTACTCGAGCCGTCGCTCCCGATCCAGGAATCGCGGCGGAAAGAACGGCGCGTGGGGAAACCCAGCCGTGTGGGTGAAGAGTTGCTCGACCAGAACCTCGTCCTTCCCCTGGCTGCCGAACTCCGGGACGATATCGGCGACGCGCTCGTCGACGGATAGCTTGCCCTCCTGGATCAACAGCCAGGCAGCGGCCGAGGTGATCGCTTTGGTGGAGGAGAAAATGCAGTAGAGCGTCTCGTTCGTGGCATCCGCTTGGCGCCCCTCGTGGGTGACGCGTCCGAAGCTGCGCATGCCCGCGATCTTGCCGTGTCGCGCGACAGCAATTTGTGCGGATGGCAGCAGGCCCTCGTGGAGCTCCCGTTGGGCGCGATCGAAGAGCGCTTCGAGCTTCTCGGAATCGATTCCGAGCTCTTCCGGACTGTCGGCGAAGAATCGTTGATTGGGCATGGCCGAAGCTTATCACGATCGCGTCAGCCATCGGAAGCATGATCCTCGAAGGTGTTATGCTGGACTCCGGAGGCGCCCTTGAGCGAAGCCAGCGAGCGATCTCCCGGGGTTCCGCCCATCGTCATCGTGGAGTACGACCCACAGTGGCCCGTCCTCTACGCGCTGGAGTCCACGCTACTGCAGGAGCAGCTCGGCAGTATGGCGCTGCGCATCGAGCACGTCGGCTCCACTTCGATCCCCGGGATCGGTGCCAAGCCGGTCATCGATATCCAGATCTCGGTTCGGGAGCTCCACCCACTGGATCCATACCGCGAGCTGCTCGCGCGCGCCGGCTACCAGCATGACCCCCATGCCGACGATGCTTCGTATCCATTCTTTCACAAGCCCACCGACTGGCCCCACAGTCACCATGTTCACGTCTGCTCGGCCGGTGGCGCGGAAGAGAGCCGACACCTGGCCTTTCGAGACTTCCTGTGCGACCACCCGGAGACAGCCGCGGCCTACGAACGCGAGAAGCGCGCTCTTGCCAGCCAACATCACGCCAGCAGCAGTCAGTCGCGCAACGCCTACGCGGAAGCCAAATCGGGCTTCATCGAACCGATCGTTCGACGCGCCCTGGCAGAGGGTTACCCCCGAGACTGAACCGGATCAATCGCCGAGCGTCGCCAGGAACTTCAGCAGCGCCTCGTGAAAGAGCTCCGGCTGGTCGAGGTACGCCGGATGCTTGGCGCCGGGCAAGATCACGACCTGCGCTCGTGCAAAGCTGGCGGCCAGCACCTCGGCCCGCGACGCCGGAAACAGACGATCCCGCTCCCCCCACACGACCAACGCGGGAACCGGGCTGTCTTTCAGCTTGCCGGCGTACTCCGTCTCACCGACGGGCGCGATGGGAACGAATCCCGACACCAGTTCAGGATGGTGGAGAATCAGTGGGAAGCTCACGCCGCCGCTCATGGACGGAGAAATCACCACGGGGCGCCCGATCTCCAGCTGGCCGAGCAGCTCCACGAGGAATGTCTTCGGGTCAACCCTCTGGGCGGCAGACTTTCCGAAACCGGGCAGATCGATTGCGACGGCCCGATAGCCAGCGTCGGCCAGCACGTCGAGGGTTCCGAGCTTCTGCCAGGTACCGCTGTTGAAGGCGGCACCGTGCAGTAGCAGTACGGAGCGTCCTTCCTCGGGCCCCGACGTGATCCTGTGCAGCTTGTGTCCGTGAAATTCCATCTCGCCCTCCGCACGGGCCGCATCGACGCCGCTCCACAACACGAGGCTCCCCCACAGCAGGATGAAGAGCGCTCGGAGCGAAGACACCGAAAGCATTCTCTCAGCAGTGTCCGGCCAATCGGAGTGCCGCGCAATCCCCAGCAGCGCCAAGCTATTCCTCGATGAACGCGTTGCTGGAGTCGCCGGTCAACACGGCTTTCAAAATCTTGCCTGCGGCGTTTCGGGGGAGTGGCTCGCTGCGAACCTCCCACAAGCTGGGCACCTTGAAGGGAGCAAGCGTTTGGGCGCAGTGGGCGCGCAGGGCGTCCGGCTCGGGTGTGACGCCCGGTGCAGCAACGACGACTGCCTTGACCTCCTGCCCGAGTTCGGGATGCGGAACCCCGACAACGGCCGCCTCCGCCACCTCCGGGTGCGACTCCAACCGGTGTTCGATCTCGACGGGATAGACGTTCTCGGCACTGCGAAGAATCATGTCGCGCGCTCGAGAGTTGATGTACAGATAGCCGTCCTCGAGCCTTCCGATGTCTCCGGTGCGCAGCCAGCGGCCGGGCAGTACGGCTTCCGCCGTGTCGTCGGGGCGACGCCAGTACCCGAGCATCACGACGGGTCCGCGAATGTAAACCTCTCCCTCCTGGCCTTCGCCGAGGGCGTGGCCTGCGGGGTCGCGAATCTCGACTTCCACGGTGGGGAGTGGCCGACCTACCGAGTCCGGACGCTCGCGCAGGAACTCTCCCCAATTCATCGTGGCCACTCCGGCACACTCGCTGAGTCCGTATCCCAGACCGAAGTTGCCCTGCGCGTTGGGAAAGCCGCGCTGTAGTTGTTCCTGCAGCTGACTGCTGACGGGTGCCCCACCAGAACCTAGCGAGCGAATGCTCGAAACGTCGTAACGGTCGAAGTCGGGGTGATTCAAGACACGGGGAGCCATGCTCCCAAGGGGCGACCAATTGGTGACGCGCTCCGCCTCGATCAGCCGCAACACCTCGACCGGATCAAACCTTCCACTCATCCACACCGTCTTGATTCCGGAAGCCAGCATGCTGACCGCGCCGGAATAAAGCCCAGAGAGATGAAAGAGCGGTGCGTTGTAGAGATTGCAGTGGGTGATCTCTTCCGCGACCACGTCGCCGGAGCGCTCGGCCGCCAGCATGCGCTGGCGCAACCCGTGGAAGAAGATCATCCCGACAAAGCCCAGAATCGCGCGGTGGCTGTTCACGGCGCCCTTCGGACGACCGGTGGTCCCGCTCGTATAGAGGATCACCGCCGGGTCGTCTTCATCGATCGCAACGTCCGGCAGAGGGACGTGCCGTTGTTTGGCGAGGGCTTCGAAGTCCGATTCGATCTCGACGATGGGAACGCCGAGGTCGTCTCCATCGACGCGCGCCAGCCGCTTGCGGTCACCGATCAGCAGCTTTGGGTCGCAGTCGGCCACCCCATAGAGGATCTCGTCACGGGTCCACCAGCCGTTCAGGCCCACGGCCACGGCTCCCAGGCTCACCACCGCCCAGAAGCTGATGATCCACTCCGGGCAATTGGCCGCGAGGATGGCGACTCGGTCGCCCGAACCCACGCCGTAGCGCTCGCGTAGGGCGTCCGCGACCGAGGCTACTCGAGTGGCATGCTCAGCGAAGCTGAGTCGCTGATCTGCGCATGCGATGTACTCGGCGTCGCCCCTGGCGACGGAACCCTCCAGAAGGGCTCGAAGTGACGGAAGGCGCCCCTTGAAGACAGCCATCCGCTCGCCGAGCACGTCCTGCTCGACGACCTCGAAGGGGCCGCCCGGCGCGGTAAGTTTCGCCTCGATCTCCGCCAGACCCATGGAAATTCCTCGTTTCGAAGCTCCGGAGTCTTGTTGCTTCCCGTTGGAAGAGCCTTCCGACTACGCGTATCGTAGCGGAACGCCGCTGCACCAGAGGAGACAGCTGATGAGACCGCTCACGGGTATCCGGGTCGTCGACCTGGCCGACGAAAAAGGCGAACTCTGTGGCGTGCTCGAGGAGCCGACCGACGACGTCACCGCCTCTGGATGATGCCGCCGATGATCGAGGTCAGCGCTTCGGAGACGGCGTAGGGTTCGGCGCCCGCACGCAGCTTTCGGAAGCTCGCCTCGAGCGCCTTGCGCTGACCGGAGTCCAGCTGGCTCAGCTCGCCGTCGTCGGCGGCTGCCCCTGCCAACTCGAGGGCGGAACGATCCGCGTGGGTGCGGCCCAGTAGCGTCGACCAATGGTGGAGCGCCCTTCCCAGCACGACGTATGGAAAATTTTCGTGTCGGGTCGGCCCGCATTGGAGCAGCACTCCACCTAGCGGCAGCCTGAGCACCCGCACCCGCGAGAGCCTCTGACCGCCGAGCAGCGCGCTGACGCCGCCAATCGCGCCCCCGATGGCAGCACCGAGCAACAGCGATGCCCCGCCCACGCTCACGTCCAGCGCGCCTCCCACCACCGCGCCGCCCGCGGCGCTGGCCCCGACGAGTTGTCTGCGATTGAGGCCCCAGAAGTACCAGTCTTCCATCGAGAAGAGATCCTTATCGAGCAGCTCGACGTCCTGCTCCGTGCGCTCGACGGCGCGATGGTTGTAGACGGCCTCGACCGCCTCGCGGCCCCGCCGCTCCCGGCCCCGCAGCCGTCCGCGCAGCTCCCGCTCGAGCTCCTCGCGATAGCGTTCCGGCTCATCGGTCGACGAGATTCGCTTCGTGACGGTTGCCGAGAGCATGTCCGCCAGCATCTGCGCGATCGCTCTCGCCGCGTAGCCGAGCTGCTGCGTGCGAGCGGTCTCCAGGCTCTCGACGGCGCGGGCGAGCGGCGCGCGCCATGGCTCCTCGAGCTGACCGAAGTCTCGCAGCAACTCCAGCTGAGCGTCGAAGGGCGCCTTCAGAGCATCGAAGATTCGCACGACCTGGAAGTATTGACGCAGCGCCGCCCGCCATGGCTCGGTGTGGTCGTCATCACCGATCAGATTGATCAGCGCCAAGCTCGGCTGGCCGGTCCAGCGCAGGATTTCCATCTCGGCTTCGTACTGCGGGCCAAATGGGAGCGAGCCGTCGACCACGTAGAGAAGCCCAGCGCCCTCGAGCAGGGGCGTCAGCAGCTCGCATTCGGCTTCGAACTCGTCGGCGTCGCGATGACTGGCGATAAAGCGCTCCAGCGTTTGGCGACGCTCGGCAGCGTTGGTCTCGTGTTGCCTCAGCCACGCCAATGCGCTGCGCGCGCGTTGGAAGCCCGGGGTATCCACGAGCACGTAGACCGTCTCGCCGTCGATTTTCATCGGATAGCGTCGACACCGGGTGGTGGTTCCGGGGGCGGGACCAATTTTCACCGAGTCGTCGTGGGCGAGGGTGGCGACGACAGCGGACTTGCCCTTGTTGGGATGCCCGACCACGGCGAAGGCGGGAACCGACGTCATGCGAGCGCGGCCGGCTCGAGGGGTCGCACCGACATCCAGGGGTCACCGGCAGCAGCCAGTCGGAGACGCCATTGCTCGACGTGGGACGGATTGGGAGCCTCGACGCTGCCCACGGAGTCGACCGCAACCGGCACGACGACGATCGAAGCACCGTCGCCCAGCTTCGCCCGCAACTCCGCCGCAAAGTCGATGAACTCCAGGATCGGCGGCTCCCAGGACCGCACCGCGACGACGACAGCCAGATCCCCGTCGGTGCCTGCTTCCGCGATGGCCCGGACGACCTCGCGATCGTCGTCCAGACTGCAGCCGGCGCCCGCCCGCCGAACACTCAGCACCGGGAGCGCCAGGGCTTGCTCGATTTCACGTTGCAGCGCGGTGTCTGCCAAAGCTACGCCGCTCCAGTTCACTACGAGGCTGCGTCGGACGCTCGACGCCGGGACCGCTGGGCCCGCAGCCGCTGCGACCGAGTGCACGGCCGGCTCCAACCCCTCGCCACTCGTCTCGACCAGCGGATGATCGAGCCGGTCGCAGAGCTCGGCGAGCCCCGGCAGCCGGTCGAAGGCTTCGGTGACGGCCGCTGCCAGCCTCCGCCGCGCGATCGCCCAAGTGACGATCCGAGGAAGAGCGCCGTAGGCGACCATGCACGCGACGCAGAACTGCCACCAACCCCCGAGCGCTGCCGGGTCGAGCGCCGGCGCACGCGGTGCATTCGGGAGCACGCCTCCACCGAGTCGGAAGTAGCGTGTTGCATCGATCAAGGGCAGCGAGGGTACGGCTTCGGGCGCGACGCGGGCCCAGGGCGCCGAAAGCAACTGGGTCAGGTAATACAGATCCGCGGCATCTACTTGCAGGGTCGTGCTCCAGCCAAACGCCAGGTCGGTGAAGAGCACCAGGTAGCTCGCGGAGAAGAGCGCGCCCAGGTGAAACGCCACGGCGAATGCTTGCGAGCCGAGCAGCACCACCCACTTCTGCACCCGCGAGAACAGCCGCTGATGCCCGCGACTGCGGCCCAGGGCCAGCGTGAACGCCTCGCGCTGAGGCTGAGGCAGCCAACGCGCGAGACCGGCCTGCCAGCGGCCAGGGCTCAACGGGCCGAGGAACCCCCGGATCCCCGCCAACCCGGGCGAGGCCGCAACTCCCGTGACGGCCAGCAATACGCACTGCAGCGCGACGAAGACGGCGAGAACCTCGACCACGTTGACCGGTCGGCTGCCGTCGTAGTGGTAGACGACGCGTGCGGCTGCCCAACCGAGCAGCAGACCCAGCGCAACCAGCAGCGCGGCGAGCCAGCGCTGCGCCTGGCCGGCCCGCTCGCCTACGGACGGGCTGGCACCCTCGCCAACGCGGTCGAGCCATGCGAGCACGCGAGAACGCTGGTCGCCCGCTAGGGTACGACCGATCTCTCGGTCTCGGCGTCGCAACTCGGCTAGGTCGAGATCTTCGTCCCGCTGCAGCTGGAGCGCACAGGCTACGAGCTGCTCCAGGCTGGGCTGTTTCGACGCGGCCATCGGAGCGCTCATGCTACCGCTCGCGCCCGAAATGGCGCGATACACTCTCTTGGCAACCGCAGCTCCGACAAAGCGCCACCCCTGCAGGAGGTAACCGAACGATGCTGAGAGCTGGCGTCTTGGGTGCGAGTGGCTACATGGGTGGCGAAGCGCTGCGGGTGCTGCTCGAGCATCCGCAGGTCGAGCTCGCCTGGGCGACCAGTCGCAATCCCGGCCCCATCGAGTACTCCCACCCAAACCTCTTCGGGCGCGGAATTCGCACCATCAACCCGGATGACGCGACGCCCTGCGACGTGGTGTTTCTGGCCGTTCCCACCGAGGTCGCACTCGAGGCCGCTGCGCGCTTTCTCGCGGCGGGATGCAAGGTGATCGACCTCGGATCAGCCTTCCGCCTGCGCGATCGCGCCAGCTGGGAAAAAACTTACGGCCTCGTCCACACCCAATGGCAGCTCGCCGAGGAGGCCGTGTACGGCATTCCCGAGCTGCACGCGGAGTCCATCGCAGGCGCTCGTCTGATCGCCAATCCGGGTTGCTTCTCGTCGGCGGCCATCCTCGCACTGGCACCACTGCTGCGGGAGTCGTTGATCGAGAGCGATCGGATCGTGGTCGACGGCCTCTCGGGCACCACGGGCGCGGGCGCGGAGCTGAGTCGCTCCACCCATCACCCCGAGATCGGCAACAACCTGGTGGCCTACAACGTCGTGGGCCATCGTCACACGCCGGAGATGGAGCAAGAGCTGACGGACGTCGCGGGCCAACCGGCGCGCATCCACTTCACGTCCATCTACGTGCCCGTGGTGCGCGGGATCCTGGGCGTCTGCCACGGCTTCACGAAGGGCAACCTCACTCGCGAGACGGCCCTGGAAGCCATGCGGGAGTTCTATCGCGACGCTCCCTTTGTTTCTGTCTACGATCTGCCGGTCGAGCCCGAAGTCAGCTGGCAGTACCTTCCGTATCCGTGGGTCAGCGCGGTGGCTGGGACCAACTACTGCCAGATCGGGGTGGATGTCGATGCCGAGCGCGGCCGCGTCGTGGTGCTGAGTGTGCTCGACAGCATCGGCAAGGGCGGTGCACACGTGGGTGTGGAGAACATGAATTTGATGTTCGGTCTGCCCCGCACCTGTGGACTGGAGCGGATGGGAACTCACCCCTGAGCGGGGACTCGGCGGCTACTCGACCGCCGACTCCAGACCAGCCTGACGAAGCAGGGCGGCGCGCTGGCCCCTCAAGGCCGCGTCTCCGGGCGACGCCTCGATGGCGTCGCTGATGCTCTCGAGAGCGTCGTACCACAGCCCGAGCTCCGCATAGGCGGCGGTTGACGCAACGGGCTCCAGCGGGGGCGCGACGCGCCGAATGAAACCCGAGGACATGACGTCGCGCGTGCGATCCTCGGGGTCGAGAACCAGGGCCACCGACCACTCGTACTCCATCTCGGGGTCAAGCTTGACGGCATGATCCGCGAGCCGGATGCGCTGGATACCGGGAGCGCCCGGGGCCGGGAGCACCGCCTCGACCATCGGATCGAAACTCACCTCATCGATCAAGGTGAAGACGAGCTTCGCCGAACCGGCCGGCACCGCATCGATGTGCCAGAAGAGCGAGGGATCGACGCTCACCGTCTCGGCGAGATGATCCGGCGTGAGCACGAACAACTCGGGAAGCGCCCGACCGGTGCGTATACCACCGCCGACCTTGGCCCGCGGTGAGCCGCGCCGCGGCGGTCGATAGACCGGGATTTGGACGGGCTCGGCTTGGGCCACCTGCGCGTCGACGGGGGGTAGCTCTTCGCTCAGACTGCAGGCCTTGCTCTCAGCGCATTCACGGCGCTTGCCGCGATCCGCGCTCTGGGCCTCCTGTGCGAGCACCAGGGCCGCGGCCACTAGCAGAAGCGCCGGTCCCCGGAGTCCCAGCCTTCGTCTTGCTCCCGGATCCATGTCCGGGAACATCGGCGATCCGATCGAGAGCGCCTGTTAAGTAGTTCACACCTCGGGGGGAGATTTTTGGTCCCCACGGGAATTGGGATCGCCGATAGCGACCTCGAGACCCGCCTGACCCAGCAACCCCGCCCGAGCCTGCAGCGCCGCGGGGCTGTCTGGCTCGTCCCGAATCCAGTCGTCGACCGCCGCCAAGGCGTCGTACCAGAAACCGCCAGACGCTAGTGCGCCGGGGGTTCGGAGGTCATCACCCTCAGGAGCATCGACACGGTCGATGTAACCGACGGTGACGATGTCGTTGGCGCGCTCCGAGGCGTCTACCACCAGGGCAACCGACCACTGGTACTCCACGCCTGGACGCAGCTCGAACCCCAGCGGCGCCAGATCGATCCGTTGAATCCCGGGCTCGGTCGGCCGGGCCAGCTCCACCTCGATCAGCGGATCGATGCGCTCCTCGCGGATCAGCGCGAACATCAGGGGAGTTTCGGGCGGCGGCAGTGCGTCGAGGTACCAGAAAAACGAAGGACGGGCCGAGATGGTCTGCCCCGGGTGTTCGGGCACGAGCGCCGTCAGCCTGGGCCATTGACGGATGGCCCCGCGCACGGCTCCGCCAACCCGCTCTCGCGGCTTGCCTCGCGTCGGAGGCTGGTAGATCGGCAGCTCGACGCTCGCGCTTTCGACGCTTTCGACGGCGCGGTCGGCCGTCTCGCCGGGCTCTTGTTCCGGAGCCTCGTCCGAAGCGAGGACGATACCCGCAAGGGCAAGACCGAGCACGATCGCCGCGGGCGTCGCAGTTTGAGCTGACAGCTGGCTCTCCTTCCGCATGGATCCCCTACACCGTACTCCTCGGGCCCCCCACCCGTCTACTCCGGGCCAGCGTCGTAGACGACCCGGTGGATTTCAACCTCGTGCCCGATTCCTTTCAGCGAGAACAAGCCCAGCGGCTCGGACGCGTAGCGCTCGTCCAGGTGGCTCAGGGTCTGAGCGGTCATCAAGATACGCCCTGGCCAACGCTCGTAGTCGTGCTCGACTCCGTCGACGCTCTCCAAGCGCTCGGCGATGATCACGACGTCTCCGACTGAGGTGTACTTCATGCGGTCCAGGCTTCCGAGGCTTCCCACCACGACCTCCCCGGTATGGACGCCAATGCGCACCGAAACGGTCGGCAGACCTCGCTGGCGATAGCCTTGGTTCAGCGGAGTCAGCGCGCGCACCATCTGGAGCGCGCAATCCACTGCCCGGCGCGCGTCGCGAGACACCTCCTCGGGAGTCTCGGCCCGAAAGGGAGCGCCAAAATTCGCCTTGAGCCCGTCTCCAAAGAAGTCGTCCACCACGCCGCCGCAATCGGCCACAGCGCCAGCCATGGGCTGCATGAAATCGTTGAGCCACTCCATCAGTTGTTCCGGGTCCAGTTTCTCGGCGTGCTTGGTGTAGCCCCTCATGTCGAGGAAGAGCACACTGGCCGTCAGCCGCTGGGAACGGAGCCTACCGTCGTGCAACAGCTCATCGCGGTGGTGCCAGACCTCGTCGGCGATCTCGTGCGATACCAGGCGCGAGAGCAGCTGCATGATCTGTCCGCGCTGGACGCGCTCACGGCTCGAGCTCAGTGCCGTCGCGACCCCGACCGACGCCATCCACGCCAACCCGGGACCCACCATCGGAATCCACCAGCCGGCTCGGTAGGCTGCGGCCCCAGCGAGCCAGAGAATTCCCGCGCCCGTCAGAACCGCGGCGACCGTCGCGGTGGTCCCCCAGACGGCCGCGCTGACGATTCCTCCGAGCAGCGCCATCAGCAGAATCAGCAACGCCTCCTGGGTGTCGCTCAGGACCCGAATCGGCGCCCCTTCCCCCAGTCCATAACGCATCAGCTGATCGACGAGATGCGCGTGCAGCAAGACCCCGGGCAACTTCTCGTTGCGCGCGCCACCGCCCAGTGGCAGCAGAAACACGTCGGGCAGGCTCTGGGCGTTCACCCCCACGAGCACGACCCGGTCGCGGAGCCGCTCGAGGTCCGCCCCGGGTCTCAGCAGCTCACCGAAAGTGATCGACTCGAAGCCGGGGGCGGACTGCGGAAAATCCAACAGGAACTGGTAGCCGGCGTCGTCTTCTCCCGCATAGCCGCCGTCGTGGCCGTCGAACGGGGGGATCGTGGTGGGACCGAGTCGAAGCCACTCGGGGTGCTCGGGATCGGGCTGAGGCTGAATGCCCTCCTTTGTCAGTGCCGCGAGCGCCACTCGCAGCGCGAAGGCGTAATCCACGGTACCCGAGTCGCCGTCGATGAACAGTAGTCCCCGTCGCACCGTACCGTCGGCATCCAGTACTTGATCGTTGAAACCCACCCGCTCGGTCCCGCGCAGCGCCGTAGGTCCTGGGATTCCCGACGAGCCGTCATCCGCCGACTTGCGCACTGCGTAGATGCGCGGCTCATCGCGCAGCAACTGGTCGAGCTTGGCCGCTCCAGGCGGCACCGAGAGGTCGCGATAGATGTCGAGCCCAATCACGCGAGCATCTGCGCGCACGATCGCCCGCAAGCCTTGGGCCAGGACGCGATCGCTGAATGGGTAGTGACCCTGCTCGCGAATATCCTCCTCCGTGATCTCCACGATCACCACGCGGGGGCTCTTCTCACCACTGCGCGCCGCGTACCGCACGTACTGGTCATTCACGAGCAGCTCGAAGCCCTGGAGCAGACGCAGCTCCCGCATTCCCAGCACCACCGCGAAGACGCCAAGACTAATCAGTGTGATTGTCAGAGCCCGGGAGCGCATCTGCCTCGCTTCGCCGCTTGACGCATCGTTTCGCTGGCCGCCCTGGAACCCGGTTGGATTCTGCCGAGAGTGTCGTGTCCGATGAAGCTCTTCAAGACGGATCCATCTCCGAAGGGCTCCAGACCGGTAGAAGCTCTACAACCAGCTGCTGATCAGCAGGTACGGCGCCCAATAGCCCGGGTGACGGTAGTGATGCATGCGCAAGATCTTGATCTGGGCCCGCTGCAGCGCGCGGGCCCGGGAGATCTCCGGGTTGGCGAGCAGCCGATAGAATTCTGCCACCAGCTCCGCAGACGCCTGATCGTTGACGGACCAGAGCGTCGCCAGTGCACTGCGCGCACCCGCCCGCAGCGCCACACCGGCGAGCCCCAGTGCCGCGCGATCGTCTCCCGCCGCCGTCTGGCAGGCGCTCAGCGTCAACAGCTCGAGTGGTCGCTCGCGAAACTTGGTGGTTCCGACGATCGCAGAGAGCTGATTCATGGTCAGCTTACGATCCCACGCCAACAGAAAGCTTTCGGAGATCTCCGAGGAGAACTCGGCGTGGGAGGCAATGTGCACGATGCCGAAGGGCTGCTCCGAGATCGACCTCGCGAAACGGTCGACGACGAATTCGGCGTTGAGCAACACGTCGCCGGGAAAATTCTCGTTCACCGACACCAGCTCTCCGCTCACGCTCTCGAGGGCCGGATAGCCCTGCACTGACTCGCTGAGTCCGGCGGACAACAGCTGGACGTGGTTGCGGTCGATGGGCCGCGGGTTGGTCAGGGTGAGACCCGGGGTAACAGCCACCGGAACCTTCTCGATCAGGTACTCGCCCGTCTCCTTGTCGTAGAGCGCGCCGAACGGCACGGTGCGGAGCGCTCCACCTGGCACGAACACCAGCGCTTCCAGTTCTTCGAGCGCCACCGCAGCCTGGAAGGGTCGGATCATCCAATCGTATAGGTTCGCGGCGGGCCGCAGATACTGGCGAGTCGTGCGCTTGCCGAGGGTGCGGCGAAAGTTTCGGATTTCCTCCACGAACTTGACTGGACCGACCGGCGCCAGGTAGCTCTCGATTGTGCCTTCGGCGCTCACGATGAACTCGACGCGATCGTCGAGCAGGATCGGGTAGACGACGACGGTGCCGGGAATTTCGTCTGGAGTCTGCTTGCGCTGGTCGCTCAAGCAGGGATCCTCGAAGTAGTCGCGCAACTCGGCCGCCTTCTGGGCTTCCACCGTGTCGCGCGCCTCGGCCAGCAGTGCCTCTCGCAGGCCGGGGGTCACCACCACCGCGGCGTTGGTCAGAAGCAGGTCCACCAGCCCGGAGTAGACGGGCTCTACGCCGACGCGAAACGAATACTCGGAGTCCCGCGAGCCGAACGCCGTGCGCGAGCGCAGCTCTGCCAGGGTCGAAACGGCGCGGCGATAGGCGTGAATCGCGCCTTCCACATCTCCCTGTTCGCGGGCCAGCCGGCCGAGTGCCCACTCCCAGCGGTAGCGGGCGTCTTGTGCATCGGCTTGCTGGGCTGCGAAGAGTGCACGGCGGTTCAGCGCAAGCGCGTCCGCACCCCGGCCCGCGCGCTCGTAGAGCTCGGCGCGGTTGCCCAGCGCATAAGAGCGCAGCCGTTGATCCCCAGCGTCGATCGCAGACGCCTCCGCGGCCTGGAGCAGAGCGACGGCGCGGCGTCCGTAGTCCGTTGCTTGCAGCGGGCGCTGCTCCGCCAGTCGAGTCCAGCTGCGGGCGACGTGGATCTGCAGCCGAGCCCTCGCCGTCGGGCGCTCGATCGCAGCGGCGGCCGCCTCGACGCTTTCCAGCTCGACGTCGATGCCATCGTATCGGCCCGCATCGATGGCGACGCGCAAGGCGTTGGCGTCTGCGAGCAACGCGAGGCGATCCTCGCCGCCTTCGCGAGCGAGAAGCGCCGCATTCCGGTAGGCGTCCGAAGCGGCGTCGAGATCATCCTCCGACGCGAGCTGGTTGCCCTGCTCCAGCGCACGAGCCGCCTCGCTCGAGGGCGGCTGCTCGCGCGCGACGGGCGCCTGGCAGCGCGCTTCGTCGAGGGGAGTGGGAGCCGCTGCGAGCGCTGCGAGCGGAGTGGCGAGAACCGCGCCCATCACCCAGCCCAGCGCGCTGCACGCGGCTGCGCGACCGAACGCGGTCAAGTAAAACTCAGGGGCAACAGCCCGCAGAAGACACGGCTAGCCCGCGCAGCGCGCACGCCACGCCGCCAGCCCGGCGAGAGCGACCATTCCACTCATCAGCTGGGCGAAGCCACTCGGCTCCGGAGCTGCGATCACCTGCTCGTCGATCGCCTCCACCGGATCACCCATGTTGGCGCCCACCGCCTGGTTCTCCTGACTCGTGGTGCTCACAGCCTTGACCTCCACCGAGCCGCTTTGGGGGTTGTCGAACACCAACTGTCCGAGGCGCTGCGCCCCGTCCGTGGGCGAGAGGGCATTGACGCCGACGATTCGCAGCACGCCAGGGGTCTGGCTGAACTTCTGCTTGTCGGAATCCTGTTCGGAAAAACCGACGAAGCTGGCGCCGTCGAGTGCCATGAGCGTCACGTCGTATCCGCAGAGCACGTCCCCGCTGCCCGAGCTGCTGCACGCGCTGACCCCCGGCGCATCGCCCTTCTTGATCCACAGATCCAGAGTCAGTCCAGTACCCGAAGAAAGGATGAATTCGCCGTTCTGGCCGGGGTTCGCGTCGGGGATGCCGTTTGCGGTCGGGCTGTGGAAGACGTCGATTGCTGCGAGCGCCGGGGTCAACCCCAGCGCGAGCGATCCGATCGCCACGACAAACAGGATGAGCCCTCTGCTCAGACCACGACTTCGATCAGATTCGATTGCCAGCATTGATCTTCTCCTTCGCGCAGCTTGGACCGCTCGCCTCAGAGCGGGGAACACGGGCCCATTTCTAGACTCCCTGCCGCGCTCGCGTCGATCGGCGCGAGCGCGGCATCGGGAGCCGCCATCAGTGTTTCAGCGCCGCCGACCGTGAAGCTCCCCGAGCGCGTGCCACGCGCCGCGCAGGCGTTGGCCAACAGCTTCGAAGCGTCGAGGAAGGTTGCGGTCAGCGGCTGGACGTTGGTGGTGATGTCCTCTTCGGGTGTCCCCGTCGCAATCTCGCCGTCGATCCCCAGCTCGGACGATGCGTCCAGCACACTATCTCCGGACGGAATGAAAGAGTTCGCGACGATGGTGATGTTGCCCCCGTCCCCCCCGACCGCGGTCGAGGTGATCTCGCTGTGGTTGAGCACGACGAAGTCGGCAGGTTCGGCCTCAGACTCATCGAGCGGGGAATTCACATCCGCAACCCCCCCGTGAAGCTCGACGTTCCCGCCACCGTCGTCACCGCTCGCCACATCGGTTTCGATTGCGGAATCCAGCAGGTAGATCATGTCATCGGCGACGATCTCGATCTGGCCGCCGGCGGCATTGCTGCTCTGAGTGGTCACGCGGCTGTCGGTCGCGCTGAAGGTACCGCCGGCGTCGATTTGGATGGCTCCTGCATTTCCCGCCCCCTCGGACTCGGAGCTGATTCGAGACAAACCGGCGAGGGTCACGTGCTTTCCGGCGCGGATGTCGATGCTTCCGCCTTCGCCCAAGGAAGCCGGCCCGCTGAGAGCAAGGATCTCACCCCCCGAGGAAAGCTCCACGACACCACTCGCGTCGACGAGGATGGAGCCCGCATTGCCCAGTTCGGACCGGGTCTGGACCGTGATGCGCCCACCGTCGAAGACCAGCAGGTCGCCGGTAAACAGCCGGATGGTGCCGCCATCACCTCCCGCCGCCTGATCCGAGGTGGCGAAGATACCCGACGGAATCAGTGCATTTCCGGGCACGTGGCCGGACACAGAGATGAGCTTGGCGTGGACCTCGACGTCGCCCGCATTGCCCGCACCGCTAGTCAACGTCGTGATCAGGCCTCCGTCGGCCAGCACGAGCTGATCGCTCTCGATCGAAACCGATCCGGCATTGCCCAGGTTGGCGACGTTCCCGATCGACTCGGCGGTGACGATGGAGAAGCCATCTTCTCCGCCACGGATCTCGACGCTCTTCGCGTTCATGATCTCGACGTTGCCGGAGTTTCCCTCGCCAAAGGTCGAGGCGGAGAAGTGCGCACCGTTGAGCACCTGCACGTTCTCGGCATCGACGAATAGGAGCCCGCCGTCGCCCTGCGAGTTCGCGAGCGAGCGGGTGAACAGGCCGGCCGGCCGATTCTGGTCGTCGCGACCGCTGGCCAACACCGAGCCGGTCTGCTGGATGCGCAAGTCTCCGGCGTCGGCGTCGACGAACGAATCCGTCTGGGTGAAGACCTGGCCGCCGTCCACCAGCTGCAGCGAGCCGGTTCGGATCTCGATGTCACCCCCGCGAGCGCCGGACATGAACCCCTTGGTGTTGGTGGAAATGAAGGCGTTGTCCGCCCGCTGTGATTCGTTCGACACCCGAACGCTGTCGGCGACGATGTGGATGTCGCCGCCCGGAGCAAAGACCAGGGCCTCGGTACCCACCCGGCCTCCCTCGTCGACCACCAGGCTGCCGGTGTCGAAGTGGAGCGCCCCCCCGATGCCGTTGACGTTCTGGTTCTGACTCTGGCTCAGGATGGCTCCGGCATCGGTGATCCAGACCGAGTCGGTCTCCAACTCGATGGGCCCACCCTCGGCCCCGTCGAACAGCTGGGTGGCGGTCACGATGTCAGCGCCGCCACTCACCTTCAGGCTCTCGCCTTCGATGTGAATCCGCCCGCCGCGGGCGGTCCCCGTGGTGCGCGACAGCACCCGCGCGCCCGACGTGATCAGAACCTCGCCTCCAGCGAGGTGCACGAGCCCGCCGTCGTTGACCGCTTCCGAGGGTACGCCTGGGCTTTCTTTGAGAGTCTCGATCACAGCCCCGTCGCTGAGCGTGATCTCGCCCGCATCGATCTCGAGCGAGCCCACGGCACCCGCGCCGCCGTCCTCGGAGGAGATCAAGATCTTCGTTCCCTGACCGCGAATCGCCACCGTGGGTGCCGCCAGCGAAATGTCGCCCGCCGCCCCGTCGCCCTCCGTCAGCGCCTGGAGGCGGCTGCCGAAGGCGATGTCGATCGAGGGAGCCCCGGTGTCGAGGGTCGCCTCGATGTCGATGGCGTGCGGAGCATCGATATTGTCCACCCGGTGGCGGGCGAGAATGTCCGAGTTGGCGAGCGAGAACTGCTCCGCGCGAATGACCACGGAGCCTGCTGGAATCACGTCGGTGTTGATTGGCGTGCTCACGTCGATCACGAAGTCACGGCTGATCAGGACATCGCCCAGCTCGCCGAACGCAGTGGCCCCTTGGGCGTCGAATTGAGTCAGGTCGATGGGAACTTCGATGCTTTCACCCGGATCGACCTCGGCCACGCTGGCGATCTGGACCGTGGCCCCGGGAGCCTGGATGTTGTCTCCCGGGGCACCAAACATCACCACGCCACCCCCGATCACGGACAACACCTCCATCTCGTTCACGCCGAAGCCCTGCACGGCTTCAAACTCGATCTGGCGCGCAGCTCCCGGCCCGAAGCCGAAGGCCTCGGGCGCGGCGGTGCTGAGCATGGGGCCGTTTGGCCCGTCGCTGGCTCCGGTGGCGTCGAAGTTGTGGTCCGGGAAGACCAGGCTCTGTGCGGTGCTGAGATGAAAGGAGGCGGGGACGTTCAGGCTTGCCTGATCGCCGACGACGATGCCGCTCGGACTGAGGAAGTAGACATCGGCGCCCTCGCTGGCGGAGCTCATCACCAGCGAGCGGAACTCGCCCAGGATTTGCGCGAGCTCCGTCCCCGTGTGGCGAATCACCATCTGGTCCACGAAGTTCATCGAAGTGAACTCGGCCGCGCGATGCGCCTCGATGACGAAATCCGAAAAGCTGTGGAAGAGGCTTTCATTGCCGTCGCTGTAGCGACCCAGATCGTCGGTCACCTGGTAGACATCACCCACCAGCGGGACCGGGCCCGGGTGATCGAACGCGTCTACGGTGAGGTCAGCGTTGGCCACCGCCGGCGCAAGTGCAGCCCACAGCGCTGCCCATTTGAGCTTCCTGCTGCCCGGCATGGCGATTCCTTATCCGTTCGGGTCCTTCTGGCGCAGGCAGAAGGCTTCGACGGCTTCGGGCCCGCCTGCGGTCGCCAGCTCCAGGGTCACGACATCGAGGATGTCGCACTCCTCATCCTCCTTGGTGGGGTCGTCGGATTTGCTGACGCTGCAGCGCGCGCCCTTCTCGGTGGCAGCGGTGACGTCCGTCGATCCATTGGCCAAGGCGGTCTGAAGCGCCGGCACGTCGTCCGGAAACAGCTGGCCGTCATCGCTGGCTTCACCGCACTCGCAGGGGTCCCCCGTGTCGTTCGGGGCGGAGGTCAGCAGCCCACCGCTGTCGGTCTGATCGGGGTTGACGACGTGGTCGCAGTTGTCGGTGGCATTGGGGTTGTTGTCGCCGTCCGAGTCGTTCGGGCTCTGACCGTTCGCGGCGAGGTTGTAGCTATTGAGATCGACGGGCATCTGATCAGAGCGCACGAACGCCGCCCCGGGAGCTCCCTGGACGATCGCTGCGATGGTGTCCGAGCCGTCGATCGTGAGCGTCGGTGCCACGTGGAGCGGCAGACCGTCGTGGATCTTGATGATGCCCAGCGGGATCGCATCATTCGCGAAATTCAGTGCGTCAAGCTCACCCAAGATCGGCTGCTTGCCCTGCAGGTGCACCCAAAGCACGCCCGGCTTCGGAAACAATCCCGGCGTGCCCAATGGCTCGGGGCCCACTGCGAAGGACTTACCCGCAGCGGGATCGACGTAGGGGCCCAGCAGACCCTGGCCGCCCAGACAATCGCCCGCGATCGGGAAGCTACTGGACTGGCAGTCGAGCCACTCGATGTCACCGAAATCGGCGCCAGCGACTTCGACGCCGAGGGTGATCTCGTGCATCTCCTCCACCGAGTCGACGATCACCTGCCACAGCGTGCCGTCCGAGCCCGGCGCCGGCTGCAGGATGAAGTCCAAGTCGGCGTCACTCGGCCCCGACGCGAGGACGTAGGTCGCGAACGGAAGCGGGTCCGGACTGCTGGTGTCCCTGAACGAGACCCCATCGAACCAAGCCAGGTTGCCGGCGATGATTCCCAAGCCGATCTCACTGATGCCAGGAATCGAACCGTCGGGAATCGTGTCGACCTCGATGTTCGCCAGGAACACCTCTTCCAACGGCGCACAGAGCGCATCATCGGTGAGTTTGCCCTGGAAGTGGACGTAGAGCGTGTCCGCAGGCGCTCCATGAGTGTTTGGGTAAATGGCGAAGGACTCGGCCTCGTCGACGCTCTGGCCGACGATGCTGCCGCTCGGGCAGCCGGTTCCTAGGGGCACACTTACGGGAGTGTCGTCGCAGCCGGGCCCGACGTCGGCGGATGTCGGATCGACTCCGGACGGGAACGTCACGGCGAGCTCGAGGTGATTGATCGGTGTGGCCGGGCAGGTCAGCCTGAGCTGGTACGCGTCGCCAACGGCAATCAGACGCGCAAACCCGGCGAGGGGCGAACCCGAACCTGATTCCGCCCGGAAGATGGCCGGCGCGCAGGCGTCACCGAGCCCGTCCATATCGAGGTCGGCCTGGTCGGTCTGGAAGATCTCGGGGCAGTTGTCGAAAGCGTCGCCCCAGGCGTCCGGATCCGGAGCGCCAAAGCTGTCGATGTCGCGATTGAATTGATTGAAGTTGGCCAGGGTCAGGGAGTTGTCGCAGGCGTCGCCCACGCCGTCACCGTCACCATCCAGCTGCGCGAGCGAGCAGACACCGCCCGGGACCAGGGTGCAGGTGGTGGACGAGGTGCAGGCGGCTCCGATCGAACCGGTGGTTGAATCGAGGCCGCTGTCCGTCGACGGGTAGACGCAGGTCCCGGCGAACTGGCCGTTCTCCGCCATGGCGCAGTTGTCGGCGACGTCTTCGCTGCCGTCGAGGTCGCTATCGAGCGTGGGCTCAGCAGGGGCCGAGTCGGCGTTCCCGCCCCAGCAGACGATGGCGCCCTCCTTGGTGAGGCCGCAGCTGTGGGCCTCCGCGGTTGCGAGATCACTTCCACCGGCTGAAATCGCTGCGAATTGGACGCCCGCCGGCGGCGACGACTCGCCGTCGGTGACGCGACCCCAGCATTCCGCGCTGCCGCCGGCCCGGCGCGCACAGCTGTGGGTTCGCCCCGCTGTCACCTCGACAAAGATTCCGGCGGGGACCGGCGCAACCTGGAGGTCGCTGTTCGAACCCCAGCACCGGACCGCGCCGCCGCGCTCGAGCCCGCAGGTGTGGTGGGTCCCCGAGCTCACCTGGACGAAGTCCGCGATCGGTGGAGTGCCCTGGAGGAAGGTGTTGTCTCCCCAACACTCCACGCTGTTGTTGCCGATATCCGGCACGGCGTCGCCAAGGCTGACCACGCCGCAGTAGTGACCGCCGCCGCCGTCGAACTGAAGGAAGCTGTCGCCCGGGTCCGCCGGCGAGTCGATACCGTTGGTGGTGTTGGTTCCCCAGCAATCGATGGTCCCGTCCGGCGCGATGCCACAGCCGTTCAGGTGGCTGAGCGAGATGTGCGAGTAGAGGGTCGCTCCGGGAGTCGACTTGGCGTCGGTATCGTCGCCCCAGCACGACACCGCGCCCCCGATCGCAGCCGCGCAGCCGTTGGACTTGCCCAGGTCGAGGTGGGTCAGAGCGCCCGCGGGAGGGCTCACGATTCCCGCTCCAGAACCCCAGCAATCCACCGCCTCGTCGATTCCGATGTCGCAGCTGTGATTACCGCTGGTGGCGAGCTGCGGGTAGGGCACCTCCGGCAGCTCGGGAACCGCGGTCATGGTGACGGGGTCCCAGCACTCGGCGGTGCCGTCCTCGTGGACCGCGCAGACCCAGTCCGCGGCGGCCGTGAGCTGGCGAAACGGACCCGCCGGCGGAGTGGCGATGCTGGCGCCCCAGCAAGTGACCTCGCCGGTGTTCTCGATCGCGCAGCTGTAGTCCTCGCTGACAGCGATCCCCGTCCAGATACCCGTGGTGGGATGACCATCCCTCTGGCCCGAGGAATTCGATCCCCAGCAGTCGACTGAGCCGTCGCCTTGGATCCCGCAGCTGTGCCCCGAGCCGCCTGCGACGTTGATGAAGGTGAGTCCTGCCGGCGGCACCCCAGCGAAGGGAGTGGCTTGCCCGCCGAAACAGCGGACGCCGCTCGCGAGGTCGATGACGCAGACGTGGTCGTAACCCCGCGAGAGCCTGGTGAACGGGCCGGATTCGATCGTGCCGCCGAAGGAGAAGCTGCCAAAGCAGTCGAGCTCGAGGTTCTCCAATAGACCGCAGAAGTGGTTGTCACCTGCAACGATGTCGTAGTAGAAGCTGCCCGACGGCGAGCCTCCCACCGGACCCCAGCAAGCCACTGAGCCATCGCTGGCAATCGCACAGGCGCCGTCGTTGCTCACCGCCACCTGGGTGTACGAACCCGCCGGAGGCGAGGGCGAGCCGGAAAAAGGCGTGCCCCAACATTCCAACTCTCCGTTACCGAGCACGGCGCACAGGTGATCTTCCTGGACCGCGATCTGCTGAAAGGGAAGCTGCGCGGCCTGGGCGACGAGCTCTCCGAGGGGATCGACCGTCAGCACGGTGCCGTCTTTGTCGACGAAGCCCCCGCCGGCCGGTGTGAACAAGCGCAGGTCACCGTAGGTCCCGATTACGGAGACCGTGGCTAGCGGCGTGGGTCCCAGGTTACCGGAGGTCGCGTTGCCGCCGGTTCCCGCGCGAACGACTGCAGGAATGGTCGGCTCGTCGTCCTCGACGGTCTCGCTGTTCCAATCGATGTCGACGATGACAAGGTCGCCGGTGGTGTCGAACCTCGCCGCCCACTGGCAGATCTCGGCGCCTCCAAGAGTCGTACACGGCGCGATGCCGACCGTGCCTCCGTTGTCAAAGTAGACGGGAACCAGGGTTGCCCCGTTGTTGATCACCGCCGGAGCGCTGGGGATACCGTTGTCGCGGGCGCTGTGGAAGACCACGAGCGCGGGGGCTACCCGCGGGAAGAAGACGAGTAGCGAGAAGAGTGCGGTCGTCGCGATGACTCGATGCGAACGCCTCAGCCGACCCAGCCGATGACCCATCCAGCGACCCAGACCGCGACCTGGACGGCGATCCCGACATTGCACGCGGCTCCCACGATCCAGGCAATCCCGATTCAGCATGGCTCACTCCAGTCAACACGTGCCCCGGAGCGGTCGGACCCGTCCGCCAACAGCCGAATCCGGGGTGCTTCGGCCGCCCCAGCCATCATACACCTGCCCGCTCTCGAAGGGGCGCTCGACGCGCAGCCTCAGACGGCGCAGCCCAGCTCCGGGCAGTTCCCTGCCAAGCGATCAGCACTTCAGCTCGCGCCCTCCGACCATATCCCCCCGCAGGGCGACGCCGCGAACGATCCACGAGCGGGCCCGGAGGCGCTGTGAACCGCTTCACCCGCGATCTGCTCAATTTCAGCGATACGCAAGTGGAGTGACGGATAGGCGGAAGTGGAAGCCCTCGTCCTGGGCGTCGTCGTGGGGGTTTGGGATCTTGTCCAGGCGATGACCCCAATACGCCTCAGCGTTCAGCCAGCGCCAGGGCGAGACCCGCAGACCGATCCCCACGCTTCCGATCGTCTGGCGATGGGTCTCGTCCTGGTGGTTCCAGGCGGTCCCCAGATCGCCGAAGGGAACGAGCGCGACGAGCGGACGCCCGAAGCTCTCGCGCCACACCGGAATCTGCAGCTCCAACGACGCCACAGTGCCGTTGTCCGCGACGAAGGTGTTCTCCCGATAACCGCGCACGCTGTACATCCCGCCTACCGCGAACTTTTCGATGGCAAGTAGGTCGTCCGTCGCCAGCTGGGCGTCGACCCGCACCACCACCTGGGTCCCAAGCAGCCACTCCGGGAAGCGGTGCGCCCACTGGAGCTGGGCGAGCCAGGCAAAATAGCGGCCATCTGGGAGTGCCACGCGATCGCTCGCGCCGAGCACCGGAAGGCCCACGGTCAGCGTGGAGCGCGCGGCGACCACGTCGTTGCGGGCCCGGTAGGTCCAGTCTTGTCGCATGCGCAGGGCGCTGACATCGGAGTCGCACTGGGTCAGTTCCGGGTCGGGAAGCAGGCAGAGTTTTTCACCAAGCAGTGTCGATTCCGAGTGCCGCCGCTCTCCGATCAGCCAGAACCACAGCTCCTGACCTCGGGAGCGAAACAGGGGTTGACCGATCCCGACGCCGATCGTGCTCGCCTCGCTCTCGACGTCCAGGGCGTCGAAGGGATCCTCGACGATGTTGCTCTCGGTGTGTCGGTACCAGGCGAGCAGGCGGGTGTCGAAGCGGGTAAAGGGAATCTCCAAGCCGAACTCCATGTCGACCAGCCCTTCTGTGCCCTGGACGCGGACGCTCCACTCATCCCCGATCCCGAGCAGGTTCGCATAGCTGCCTCTGCCTTCTCCCGCGTAGCTGCCGATGCTGGGCGGCTGCTGGTTGGAGAAGTTTGCGGATAGCTCCACGTTGGAGTTCTCCTCGACCCGGAAGAGCAACACGCTCTCTCCCCGCCGTTCTCCCGGCAGCAAGCTGGCGTGCACGCGCGAGACGAGCTTGTCGCGCTGGAGCCGTTGCAACGCGCTCTCGAGATCCCCCAGGTTGACCGGCAAGCCAGCGGCGTGCTTCAGGCGCCGTTCGAAGTAGCCGGGACGGAAGCGCCGAGTTCCCGTCACGCGGACCTCGGCGAGCACGCCCTCCACTACTTTGATCCGGACGATGCCCTGCTCCAGGGTCTGGTCGGGAATCAGTACGCCCGAGGTGATATAGCCGTGGTCGACGTAGAGCCGGCTGATGGCGTCGCGAACCTCGATGAGCTCCTCCTGGCTGATCGCGCGTCCGCTGTAGGGCGCGGTCACCACTTCGAGCTCGGCGGTGCTGAACACGCTGCTGCCCTCGACCTCGAACCCCTGAACGAAGACGCGGCTCCCCATGGACAGCGACTCCAACTCGCCTTCGGGAACGTCCGGAAGCGGGGGCAGATCCATCGTGGGCGCGGCCTCTGGCTCGTCGGGAGCGAAGTCTTCGAGCTCTGGACGCTCGTCGCCGGGGCGCCCCCCTACACCGACCTGTGCGGCGGCCGGTGCCGTGAAAAGCATCGACGCAGCGGCTAGAGCGCGGAGTAACCCGATCCCACCAGCAAGGCCGTGCCGTCTACAGCTGCGCACCGGGCTTGCCTTCCCCCCAACCAATGGTGGCGCATTATACGTCCAGAGCGCTGCGGCGTTGGACCTTGTCTCGCGCCGCCCTCAGTCGCCGCTCATCGCGCGCGTCTGGCTGCCCATCATGCCGATCGCGGTTCGCAGGGGCAGCATGCGCAGCAGTAGTGAAGCCACCCGGTTGCCACGGCCCGGAATCATGCGCGGTCCGCGCCCGAGCTGGGCGAGAGCCTCTGCGGCGACATCGGAGGGCTCCATCTCAGGAACGAACGAGGAGCCGCCGCCCGGTGGCTGGCTGTCGAGATATCTCGGAGTTCGCGTGGCCCCCGCGCAGCAGGCGAGTACGTCGACACCCTGGCTCCGCAATTCCCCCCACAGGCCCTCGGCGAGTACCCGGTCGAAGGCCTTGGTGGCGGCGTAGGTCGCGATGAAGGGCGCACCTTGAGAACCCGCGAGCGAGGACATCAACAGGATTCCGCCGCGACCGCGTCGAGACATCGCAAAGCCGAGTTGATGGGCGAGGATCAGCGGCGCGCGACAGTTCAGATCGAGCTCGATCAGGTGTTTCTCGAGCGGCTCGTCGAGGAACGGTCCGATCACTGACGAAGCCGCGTTGCACACCAGCAGGCCCACCTCCAGACCCGAAGTCTCCCGCTCGATGGGGTCGCTCAGGCCCGGCGAAGCGAGGTCGAGCACCAGAGTCGCGACCTCGACCCCGTAGTCGGCAACCAGCCGCTCGCGCAGCAAACCGAGCTCTTTCGCGCGCCGGGCGACCAGCACGACGTTCAGCCCCCGGGCCGCGAGCTCGGTGGCGAAGGCGGCACCGAGCCCCTCAGAGGCGCCGGCGACCAGCGCCCAGGGACCGTATCGGGTTCGAAACTCCTCCATCTGCCACCTCCCCTCGACGTCAGAGGGCGCACCGCCAAGCGCTTCGCCCCAGCGATTCACGCTATCATCGCGCACTCGCCCCGCGACGGGAGTGCGACTCGAGCGCGACCGCGATTCAGATATTCCGGGTCATTCCCAACTGGAGGATTCAATGAGCGCGACGGCATTGGCAGTTCCGAGTTCGCCGATCGAGGCCATTCCCGCGACGGTCGCGCAGCTGCGCGCAACCTTCGACTCAGGCAAAACCCGGCCCCTCGCCTGGCGCCGCCAGCAGCTCCAAGGTCTGCTCGCGTTCGCCAAGGAGAACAGCGACCGGCTCGTCGAGGCGCTGCAAGCGGACTTGGGCAAACCCGAGCTCGAGGCCCGCGCGGCCGACATCGGGCAGGTCAGCCAGGAGGCCAAGCTCGCCCTGAAGAACCTCAAGAAGTGGACCCGTCCCGAAAGCGCGGGGCGAATTCCGCTGATGGGTCGTTCTTTCGTGGTCCGCGACCCGCTTGGCGTGGTGCTGATCATCGCACCCTGGAACTATCCGGTCGGTCTGCTGATTTCGCCGCTGATTGGAGCGGTTGCAGCCGGCAATACCGCGGTCTTGAAGCCGTCGGAGGTGACCCCTCACACATCGGCGGCACTCGCCGAGCTGCTTCCCCGCTACGTCGACAACGAAGCCATCGCGCTGGTGGAAGGTGGCGTACCCGAGACCTCGGCTCTGCTCGAAGAGCGTTTCGATCACATCTTCTACACCGGCAACGGAAGCGTTGGCCGGATCGTGATGCAGGCGGCCTCCAAGCATCTCACGCCCGTGACCTTGGAGCTCGGCGGCAAGAGTCCCTGCATCGTCGACCGCAGCGCCGACATCGAGGTCACGGCTCGTCGAATTGCCTGGGGCAAATTCCTCAACGCTGGCCAGACCTGCATCGCCCCGGATTACGTGCTCGCCCACGAAGAGATCGAAGGCGCTCTGATCGACCAGATCGAGAAGAGCGTGCGAGAGTTCTACGGCGACGACCCGGCGGCCGGCAGCGACTACACGAGAATCGTGAACCGCCGCCACCACGAGCGTCTGACGAAGCTGCTGGCGGGCCACGAAATCGCCTTCGGCGGCGCTACCGACCCAGAGAGCTGCTACATCGAGCCCACGGTGTTGCGCAACGTGTCGCCCACGTCACCGATCATGCAGGACGAGATCTTCGGACCGATTCTGCCCGTCTTGCGAATCAAGAGCATCGACGAAGCGATCGCCTTCGTAAACCGCGGCGACAAGCCGCTAGCCCTCTACCTCTTCGGCAACGACGACGCGGCCGAGCAGCGCGTCCTCGAGGAGACCAGCTCGGGCGGTGCGTGCATCAACGGCACCATCATGCACATCGGCAACTCCGCCATGCCCTTCGGCGGTGTCGGCCCCAGCGGGATGGGCGCCTACCATGGGCGCTTCAGCTTTGAGACGTTCAGTCACCGCAAAGCGGTCTTGAAGCGCGGCTTCCGCTTCGATCTGAAGTTGATGTACCCGCCCTACCCGGAGTGGCGGACCAAGCTGGTCCGCAAGATGTTCTAGAGGTCATCCCTACGGCTCGGATGCCGCAGCGGGCTCCGGTCGCATGCGGCGGATCGGATCACTGCCGTCCCAAGCGGCCGCCCGCTTGGCGATGTGTTCGAAGAAGCGGCCCTTGGCGCCGCTGATCTCAAAAATCTCGACGACGGTGCCCGGCCCCAACCCGAGAACCGCCGTCCAGTGCTGTAGAGCGGCCTCGATGTCGGGTACCACGTAGCCGTTCTGGCGCAGCGGCCCGAAGGTTCTGCTCATCGACCCACCACCCCACCGGCGGAATCGGCCACGCCGAGCGCAACGCCCGCCTGTTTCGCGACCAACACAACTACTCGAGCTTGCGCGGCGTCCCGAAACTCCCCTTCATGTGCTCGGTCCAGGTACTGAGCACGGGCACCGCCTCGGCCAGGCCCAGGCTGCGCAGCTCGTCGGCGAGCGGGTGGTCCCCGAGCTCGAGCTCGACCCCCTCTCCGCCCGGATTCAGAGTCATCCCGCGGCCGCCAGTCGTAAAGGGATTCTCGTGAGGAACACCGGCAATATAGGTGTAGGTACGGGTCTCGAGTACTTCCGACTCGATGCCCTCGCCTTCGCCCCGGGGGACGACCAGAGTGAGAACGTGTTGACCGTCCATCTCGAGTCGACACGAAACAGCGTCGTCCGCGTAGCGGTAATCGATCTCGTCCAGCGTCTTGGGAAACCCCCAGATCGTACAGCCCGCCTCGCAGGTGAAGGACTGATTGACGGGCAGCCTGTAGATGAAGGTCCCAGAAGCATCGGCGGCGGCACCGCGCGGCCGAACCGTGAAGATGATGCCCACCTCGTTGTAATCGCCGAGATCGTTGTCCCGGTAATCGATGATCGCGAGGATGACCTGGGTCTGACCGGGCGCGGCCTCGACCACATCGAAGGCATCCCCTGGGATCAACCGCGCAACGGCTGCGGCCGGTGCCATGAAGATGGCGTTGCCCGACCCTGCGTCTCTCACGATGCACGGCAAACTGACGGTCTGACCTTGGATTTCGTAGCTGTCGTTCGACATGAGGGACTCCTTCCGTTGGGTCCGAGTACTCTAGCGAGCGCCGTTGTCATCGCTAGGAACGCCTCCCGACTGCGGAACGCTGCTTCCAAACGTGCGCTCGCTTTACAGCGGCGTCTCGACGTGCAGACCCGCTATCGTGTTCGCCCCTCTGAATTGGATCGCCACGAAATGACTTCCAGTGCCGACGCCCGCCCGGTCGAGCCCAAGCAGATCGAAATTCCGGGTCGGCAGTTCGCGCTGACCGCACTCGACTACGGCAACGAAGGCGCCACTCCCATGCTGCTCGTCCACGGCATGCGGGACCTGGCCTGGAGCCTGGATTCGGTCGCCCAGGCCTTTTGCGATCGCTACCGAGTGGTCTCGCTCGATCTGCGCGGACACGGCGACAGTGGCCGCCCGGGCTACTACGCGCTGCCGCACTTCGTGAGCGACGCTCACGCCACCGTCGATCACCTCTCGATGCAGCGGCCGATCCTGCTGGGACACAGCTTCGGTGGCGAGGTCGTCAGCCAGCTGGCGGGCATCTTTCCCGAGATTCCAGCCGCTTGCATTCTCGTCGAGGGACTCGGGCCGCCACCCTGGGAAGGCGAAGGCAGCGAAGAGCTACGCCGTACGTTGGCGCGTCGCTCCGTTCAATCGCTCGAGTCGATTCCGACGCACGGCCGCTCGCTACCGGATCTCGAAGCCGCGGAGGCGCGCCTGCGCGAGGCTCATCCACGTCTGGATGAGAAGCGCGCGAGCATGCTCACGCGGGTGGGTACCCGGCCTCATCCCGACGGCGGTATCTGTTGGAAGTGGGACCCGATGCTCACCACTACCTTCGGCTCGTTCAGCCGCGACCAGATCGAGGAGCGCTGGCGTTGGATCGATTGTCCCGTGTTGGTGGTCACGGGGTCGGAATCGGGAACCTGGTGGTCGCGAGGACCTTCGCGCGCCAACGGACCCAGGATGGCAACGAACGCCTACCTACCACCCAGCGAGTTGACGCGACGACTGGCGTTGTTCAAAGACGTCCAGTGCGTGGAGATCTCGGGCGCAGGCCACATGATCCACTTCGATGCGCCCGAAGCCCTGAACCAGACGATCGCAGACTTTCTGTCGACCTAGGCGAGGTCCGTCGGAAGCGTGATAGGATCGAGAGTTCACGGAGGGCGCGTTCCATGAAGTTCACATGGTTCAACCTGATGCCCTGGCCGCTGCTGCCGGATGACTTTCGAAGCGAGAATCGATCCGTGTGGGTGGACATTCCCAGCCGCCTTTACGACCCCGTCGAGGGCAACCGCGTCTACCACGAGTACATGGATCAGCTCGAATACGCCGACCACTTGGGGTTCGACGGAATCGGCGTCAACGAACACCACCAGAACGGTTACGGCCTGATGCCATCGCCAAACATCATCGCCGCCGGGCTCGCGCGTCGCACTTCGAAGGCGGCGATCTGCGTAATCGGTAACTCCATCGCCCTCTACAACCCGCCGATCCGGGTCGCCGAGGAGTTTGCGATGCTGGACGTGATCTCGGGCGGCAGGCTCATCGCGGGCTTCCCGGTGGGCACGCCGATGGACACCAATTTTTGCTACGGACAGATTCCGGCTCTCACCCGCGACAAGTACTACGAAAACCACGACCTGATCATGCGGGCGTGGCACGAGGCGGAGCCATTTGCCTTCGACGGCAAGTACAACCAGTTGCGCTACGTCAACTGCTGGCCGAAGCCCATCCAGAAACCGAATCCGCCGATCTACATCCCGGGAGGCGGCTCGATCGAAACCTGGGATTTCTGCGTCGACAACGACTACAACTACTCGTTTCTCTCGTTCGGCGGCTATCTGGCCGGACAAGCCCTGCTCGAGGGTTTTCGCGAGCGGGTACTCGCGAAGGGCAAGGATGATTCCCCCTATCGATCGGCGTTCGCGCAGATCATCTGCGTCGCGGACAGTGACGAAGAGGCTGAGCAACTCTACGCCGAGCACATCCTGTACTTCTACAATCGCTGCCTTCACGTCTTTCCAGGCTTCGCCGAGCCACCCGGCTACCGGACGATCAAGACGATCAAGGCGGGGAAGCTGAGTCAGCTGCGGGCCGAGAATCAGGCCCTCTTCACCAATCTCACCTGGAAGGACCTGGTCGAGGGCGGCTTCGTGATCGCCGGCAGCCCCGACACGGTGCGAGAGCGCATGGAGCATATGATCCGGGGGCTACACATCGGCCACGTCTTCTGCCTCTTCCACAACGGCAACATGCCCGATTGGAAGACCCGGCTTTCGAGCAAGCTCTTTGCGGAAAAAGTGATGCCCCATCTGCGCGATCTCTGGCCCGAGCATCGCGGGGATGACCGCTGGTGGTGTCATCCCATCGATAACCGCGTCCGACCCGAAGAAAACTTTCCTGTCGCCGAACAGCCAGTGGGAGATGGCGCCCGATGAAGGAACGATTCATCGAGACGCGCCGCGGAATACGCTCCCGAGTGCGCGAGTTCGGCTCCGGCGCGCCGATCGTGTTTTTTCACGGCGCCGGTGGCCTGTTCGACGAGGAGCCGCTCCTCCAGACCCTCGCAGAGTCGTTCAGGGTCTTCGCCCCTGAATGGCCCGGCTACGGTGAACAAGAGACCGAGCACTTGATCGAGGACATGCTCGACTTCGCGCTACACGGCTGGGACGTCGTCGAAGCCCTGGGCCTCGATCAACCCCCCCACGTGATCGGTCACTCGATGGGAGGCATGATCGCCGCCGAGATGGCGTGCTTGAATCCAGCGGGCCTCTCGCGCCTGGTGCTGATTTCTCCGGCCGGCCTCTGGATCGATGAGCATCCGATTCCGGATCTGTTCGCGATGTTGCCCTTCGAGCTCGCCGAGGTGCTGTTCAGCGACCCCAAATCCGGCGAGAAATTTCTGACCCAGGGTCTCGACTTCTCGAACATGGACGCGCTGCAGACCTTCCTGGTGACCAACGCAAGACGCATGGGCACGGCTGGGAAGATCCTCTTCCCGATCCCCAACCGCCGGGTATCGAAGCGATTGTATCGGCAGACCGCCCACACCCTGATCGTCTGGGGGAAAGACGACAAGCTGATTCCGCCGCTATACGCCGAGCGCTGGAAAGAGCTTCTTCCGGCGGCGGAGGTCGCGCTGATCGAGACCGCCGGCCACATGGTTCCCTACGAGCAACCGGTCGCGGTCGGCGAGGCCGTGCGCAAGTTCCTGGGCTGACGGCGGCGTGCCCCGCTCCCTTCCGGAGCCCACTCCGGAGACCCAACACTTCTGGGATGGGACGGTCGTCGGCGAGCTGCGCCTGCAGCGCTGCGACGACTGCGGGAGCGCCTACTTCCCGCCGAGACCCTTCTGCCCAGACTGTCTCTCTCGCTCGGTCCAGGTGTTCTCCGCCAGCGGACGCGCGAGCCTCCACAGCTACGTCATCAACCAGCGCGCTGCACCTGACTCGGGCTTCGAGGCGCCCTACTCCATCGCCGTCGTCGAACTCGAAGAGGGTCCACGGATGCTGACCAACATCGTCCGCTGTCCGCAGACTCCCGAGGCGTTGCTCCTCGACATGCCGCTCGAGGTCCACTTCGAGAAGATCAGCGATGCGATCGCTCTTCCCCTCTTCCGGCCCGCCGGCGCGAGCCCGTGAGCCTCCAGAGTGTCGCGATCGTAGGAGCAGCCGAGACGACCAAGCTCGGCCACATCCCCGAGCTGTCGGTCCTCGGACTTCACACCGACGCCGCCCTCAACACGCTCGCGGACGCTGGACTGACGGCTGGCAACATCGATGGTGTCGCCACCGCCGGAGAATCACCGGTGGCAGTTGCCCATCAGCTGGGCATCCACCCGACCTGGGTGGATGGAACCAGCGTCGGCGGCTGCTCGTTCATGCTCCACGTTCGACACGCGGTGGCTGCCATCCAGGCGGGCCAGTGCACAACGGTTCTGATCACCCACGGCGAGAGCGGGAAGTCGAGGATCGGCGCCGGCTGGCGGGGCCGCGCGGCCTCCAGCCTCGCTGGACAATTCGAAGCGCCGTTTGGGCCGACCGGTGCTCCCACGCTCTTCACACTTCCGATGCTTCGCTACATGAAGGACTTCGCGCTCAGCCACGAACAGCTGGCGATGGTCTCCGTCGTTCAACGCGAATGGGCCGCCATGAATCCGCGCGCATCTCACCGCGACCCCATCACAGTCGACGATGTCCTGAGTTCTCGCATGATCGCTTATCCGTTTCGAATGCTGATGTGCTGTCTGGTCACGGATGGCGGCGGCGCCTTGATCTTGACATCGGGCGAGCGTGCGCACGATCTCGGCCCACGACCCGTCTACGTTCTGGGAAGTGGCGAGAGCGCGGAAGCTCCGATGATCAGTCAGATGCAGGACCTCACCACCTCGCGGGCCTTTCGCACTTCGGGTCGCCAGGCGTTCCAGCAGGCTGGGATCGGACACGCCGACGTCGATCATCTGATGATCTACGACGCATTCGCGCACTTGCCGATCTACGGCCTCGAAGACTTGGGCTTTTGCGAGCGCGGAGAAGCGGGTTCGTTCATCTGGGAGCGCAACACCGCGCCGGGCGGGCGGTTGCCAACGAACACCAACGGCGGCGGCCTCAGCTACATGCATTCCGGCATGTACGGCATGTACGCGCTGCAGGAGAGCGTGCGACAGCTGCGAGGCAGCGCGCCCGCCCAGGTCAAAGATGCTGCGATTTCTCTATGCCATGGGGTCGGGGGAATGTTCGCCGCGGCGGGCACCGTGCTGCTGACGAACGAGCGGCCCTGAAGCCGGGGATGAACCCTTGAGCTGGCTCAGCGCCACCTTCGCCGCTCTCGAGCTGCCGCATTTCCGAATTCTCTGGTTCGGAATCTTCACGTCGTTCCTCGCCTTCTTCATGTCGACCGTGGTGCAGAGCGTCGTCGCGTTCGATCTGTTGAGGACCAACAGCGCGGTCGGCTACGTGGTGGCCGCACAGGGCGTCGCGATGGTGGTGCTCGGGCCGCTCGGCGGCGCCTTCGCGGACCGCCTTCCCAAGAAGCTGGTAATCGCTGTCGGGCAGCTGATCAGCGCTCTGGTCTTCGCGCTACTCGCGGTCGCATTGATGACGGAGACGATCCGGGTCGCATTTCTCGCAGCGGGCTCGCTGGTGATGGGCGCGACCTTCGCCTTTGGAGGACCCGCCCGCCAGGCGCTGGTCGTGGAGGTCGTGTCCTCGAAGAGGCGGGGCAATGCCATGGCACTCTCGCAAATCGCCAACACCGCTTCCCGGGTGCTCGGCCCGGCTGCCGCAGGCGCGCTGCTGGCGTGGAAGCTCGCCGGCCCGGCTGGGGCCTACGTGGTGATGGCGTGCCTCTACGGTATATCCGCCGCGTCATTGCTCTTGCTGCCTTCATCGAAGGCTCGGAGCGGTTCTGAAAAGACCCACGTACTCTCGGATCTGGCCGATGGCGTTCGCTACGTGTGGGGGCGCAAGCGGCTGCGGGTGCTGCTGGCCTTCTTCATCGGGATCATCACGGTCGGATTCCCGCACGTGACGGTGCTGCCGGGATTGGTCGAAAATCAGCTTGGACGCGAGGTGGAGTCGATCAGCCTGCTGTACCTGGTGGCCGCTGTCGGAGCGCTGCTGACCAGCCTGACGGTGGCCCGCTTCGCCGACTCTTCGCGCGCGGTGGGGATCTACTCGGGCATGGGGCTCTTGTTCGGCCTGGCCCTGTTCGCGATGGCCGCCGTGCCGAGCTACGAGATCGCGTTGTTCTCGATGTTCCTGGTTGGAGCGGGAAGTGGGGGCTTTCAATCCCTGAGCGGCGCCGTCATCGTCAAGGAGGCCGACCCCGCCTATATCGGCCGCGTGATGTCGCTCAGCATGCTCGCCTACGGCTTCTTCGGTCTGACGAGTCTCCCCGTTGGGTTGTTGGCCGATGCGATCGGAGAGCGGCTGACACTCGCGGCTCTCGGCGGCGCCGTCTGTAGCGTGGCGGCGGTGGCGTGGTGGGGTCTGCACGCCCTGCCCGACGACGAGAACGGCGAAATGGCATGAGCCCGACGACTCTGCGAATCCAAACTCGAACCGACGATTTCCAGCTGCTGGAAGTGCTTTCGCGAAACCGCAAGAAGCGCAGCAAGCTCCGGCAGTTCCTGGTAGAGGGAGTGCAGTCCATCAACCTGCTGCTGGCGAACGAATGGAAGGTCGAGTCCTTCGTCTACTCCCCGGAGCGAAAGCGCTCGTCATGGGCGAAGGAGATCCTCTCGGCGTCGAGAGCAGCGCGGCACATCGAGCTCGCCGATGAGCTGATGGCCGAGCTCAGCGATCGCGACGAGACGTCGGAGCTGATCGCGGTGGCCCGAATGCCCGAACGGGGCCTCGGCGACATCCCCACCACCGCTCCGGCCCTGATCGTCGTCGTCGATCGACCCGCCAACCCGGGTAACCTGGGCACGCTGATCCGCTCTTGTGACGCTCTCGATGCTCAGGGTGTGGTCCTCTGCGGCCACGCCGTGGACCCCTTCGACCCGAGGACGATCCGGGCGTCTGCGGGATCGCTATTCGCGCTACCCGTGATTTCGCAGACATCGACCGCAGACTTGACGGCCTGGCTCGATCGGCTCCGCAATGAGCTCGCCGGCTTGAAGATCGTCGGATCCAGTGCGGGGGCCACGACCTCGAGCGCCGCGCACGACTTTCTCGATTCGACGGTGCTGGTGATCGGCAACGAGCGCTCGGGGCTGAGCCACGCGTTCTCCGAGCTATGCGACGAGATCGTCGCGATTCCGATGAGCGGATCCGTTTCTTCTCTGAATGTGAGCTGCGCGGCGTCGATCCTCTTGTACGAGATCGGCAGGCAACGCCGCGCGCGGTCCCAGTAAACGAACTGCCGAAGCGCGTCAGGGATGCTCTATAATCCGTTCGAGGCGCGCCGGATGGCGCCCCAACCGAGATCGAGGAGACAGGCATGGGATTTCACCATCTCGCCGTAGCAACCCACGACATGAAGGCAATCGATGCCTTCTACACCAAGGCGATGGGCTTCGACCTGGTGAAGGTCGAAGTACAACCCACACCGAGTGGCGACGGCCATGCGAAGCACTTCTTCTACGACACCGGTGACGGCCAGCTGATGGCATTCTGGGAGCTGCACGACGAGGCTTTTCCCCAGGACTTTCCGACCGGCCTATCGACCGCAGTCGGTCTGCCCGAGTGGGTCAACCACTACGCGTTCACCGCCGACGGGCCGGAGGATCTTCAGAAACGCAAGCAGCGCTGGCTAGACTCGGGCTACGACGTACTCGAGATCGACCATCACTGGTGCTACTCGATCTACACCAACGACCCCAACGGCACGATGGTCGAGTTCTGCATCACCACGGCTCCCTTCGATTCCACAGACCGTGAGAGCGCCCGCGACGCGTTGAATTCTGACGCCCTGCCCTATGGCAAGAAGCCGATCGTCACCGTCAACCGAACCGAGCAGACACCGGTCCACGAACAGGCCTGAGAAAGCATTTCCAGCTTCGACGACACCGTGAAGGGTCAACGTTGAACCACTTCAGGAGAGTTCTTTCATGAAGTTCGGCACGTTCTACGAGCACCAGCTGCCGCGTCCCTGGAACGATGGTGACGAGCAAAAACTGTTTCAAGACGCACTGAGGCAGGTCGAGCTCGCAGACAAGCTCGGAATCGATTACGCCTGGGAGGTGGAGCACCACTTTCTCGAGGAATACTCCCACTCCTCAGCGCCAGAGGTATTTCTCGCAGCCTGCTCCCAAAGGACACAGCGCATCCGGCTGGGCCACGGCATCGTGCTGATGCCACCGAACTACAACCACCCGGCTCGGGTGGCAGAACGCATCTCTACGCTCGATCTCGTCTCGAATGGTCGGGTGGACTGGGGAACCGGCGAGTCTTCGGCGGCCTTGGAGCTCCACGGCTACAAAGTCGACGTCGACAGCAAGCGCGAGCAGTGGTTCGAAGCCGTCGAGCAGTGCGCCAACATGATGGCGATGGACCCCTATCCGGGCTTCCAGGGCAAGTATTTCGACATGCCCTGCCGCAACGTCGTCCCCAAGCCGGTACAGAAGCCTCACCCACCGATCTGGGTCGCCTGCTCGAACCGCGAGACCATCAAGCTGGCAGCCAGGGTTGGTATCGGCGCCCTGACGTTTGCCTTCGTCGACGCCGCCGAAGCCAAGACCTGGGTCGACGACTACTACCGGATCCTCAAGGAAGAGTGCGTTCCCATCGGCCACAGCATCAATCCCAACATCTGCATCATCACCGGCTTCTCACTCCATCCAGATGCCGAGGAGGCCAAGCGCCGCGGAATGGACGGCTTTCGTTTCTTCGGGTACGGGCTGGGTCACCACTACATCTTCGGCGAGCACAAGCCCGGGCGAACCGACATCTGGGCGAATTTCGAGGCGGCTCGCGGAGCGCTGCCCGAGGAGGGGGCAAACCGGGGCATCGGAACTCCGGACGAAGTCCGCGAGGTGCTGCGCGGATTTTCCGAATCGGGTGTCGACCAGGTGGCGTTCATCCAGCAGGGGGGGCGTAACCGGCACGAACACATTTGCGAGTCGCTCGAGCTGTTCGCCGAGACGATCCTTCCCGAGTTCAAGGAGAAGGAGCAAGAGCGCGAGCAGCGCAAGTTGGAGGAGCTGGCGCCCTATCTGGAGCAGGCGATGGCTCGCAAGCAGAAGCTCCAGGAGCTGTCCGACGACCAGATCCCGACCGTTCCGGCCTTGGGTCGGCAGATCGTCGAGGCCAACCTCACCGCGGAGCAGCGAAAGCGGTTCGAGCGCTTTCGAGAAGCGGGAAACATCGTCAGCGAGGATCCGACGTAGGTTGAGAGTGCGGATCGGCTAGCTCGGCCCCGAAAGAGCGCTGGCCACGGCGGGGCGGCCTCTCAGTGGAGCGGTTCGAGCAAGCGCGGGAGTATCTCGCTGATCGAGCCACGAATTACGGCATCCGCCAGGCGGTCCATCTCCGTTGGTTCCGCGTTGAGGATCACCACCCGCGCGCCCGCTTCCTTCGCCATCGGAACGACATTGTTGATGGGATAGACCGAGAGCGTGGAGCCCACGGCCAGCATCAGATCACATTGCTGGGCGGCGTCCCCGGAACGCACCAGATCGTCCTGCACCAAGCTCTGGCCGAACGAGATGGTCGCGGACTTCAAAATGCCACCGCAGCTGCGGCAGGCGGGGTCTTCTTCGCCCGCCCGGACGCGAGCGAGCGCGCGCTCCATCGGCGCGCGCTCCTCGCACTCGAGACACACCACCTCGCGAAAACTTCCGTGTATCTCCACCAGTCGATCCTTGGAGGTGCCCGCAGCGCTGTGAAGACCATCGACGTTCTGGGTAATCAGCAGGTGGAGCTTCCCCCGCTGCTCCAACGCGACCAGGGCGCGGTGTCCGGCGTTGGGCTCCCGCGCCCGACCCGACGTCTCGAGCAGGCTCTGCCAGCGTCGTTTGCGAACCTCCGGGTCGGCCACGTAGTGCTGCAAGGTGGCCGTCTTCTCGGCGCCGGGGTTCTTGGTCCACAGCCCCTGGGGTCCACGAAAATCCTGAATGCCAGAATCGGTCGAGATTCCCGCGCCGGTCAAAACCACCGTGCGTTTGCTGTCATCGATCCAGGCGTGAGCGCTGGCGATGGCATCCTCATGACCGTGATCTACGTCATCCATTGGCTGCTCCTGTGGTGGGACCAGCGCCCGCTTGCGATCGAGCCTCGCCTTCTGCTGCGGCTGGCTGGCTGACCCGTTCGGCAGCCACCCAACCAGCTCCTCGAGCGCCCGGCCAGTTTGGAGTGGCTCCACCCGCCTGTGCAACCGTCCCCGCGGGTGGCCGTCTGCGAGCCGTCCCGGGATCGGGCTCCGGGCTTCTGCTATCCCCTGCCCGGGGTGCTTCAATTCAACGGTTACATCGCCGACGCGCTCGCAGCTTGGGTGCGAACCGTCCAGCGACGCCCTCGCACGGCGATCGTGGTCATTGGTCTGGTCACCCTCGGGCTGCTCGGCTATGCGGCCACCCATCTGCGGATCGACTCCGACAACGTAAACATGATCTCGAAGGACCTGCCATCTCGCCAGAACCACGAAGCCTTTGCGGCCCTGTTTCCAAACCTGGAGAACGCGCTGCTGGTGGTCATCGACGGCGAGACTCCGGAGCTAGCCCGCGAGGCCGCCGACGAGGTGGCCAAGAAGTTGCGGGCGCGCCCAGACGCATTTTTCGACGTCTACCTTCCGGGCGGCGGAAGCTTCTTCGAACGAAACAGCCTGCTGTACCGCAGCGTCGAAGAGCTCGAGGAGTTCGCCGACCAGATGGCGCAGGTCCAGCCCCTGCTGGGAGAGCTCGAGGCGAACGGAAGCATCGCGAACCTCGCTTCCCTGGTTCAGAAGGGGCTCGACAATGTAGGCGAGCAGCCGAACGACATCACGAATTGGATGGCGGTTCTCGACCGGGTGGGAAAAGCCACTGTCGAGGTCTACGGCGAATACCCGCTGGCGATCTCCTGGGAGGAGATGCTGATTCGCGGCTCTCCGCTGGAGGTGATGAACCGTCGCGTCATCATCGCCCACCCGGTACTCGATTTCGAAGACGTCTTCGCCGCTTCGATGCCGCTTGCCATCATTCACGAGATCGCAGACGAGTTGGGTTACACCACCGAGCGCGGCGTCTCGGTTCGCATCACGGGCAACCCCGCGCTGAATTACGAGGAGATGATCGGCATCGCCTGGGACGTGGGTGGCGCCGGAGTCTTCTGCTTCGCGCTGGTCATCGGGATCCTGATTCTCGCGCTGCGGTCGTGGAAGCTGGTCGTCGCCGCGGTCCTGGCACTGCTCATCGGACTCGTCTGGACGGCGGCCTTCGCTACCGCCTCGATCGGCCACCTGAACCTTCTGTCGATGACCTTCGCCGTGCTCTTCATCGGTCTGGGTGTCGACTTCGGAATTCACCTGTGTATGCGCTACGCGGACTTGCGACGCAACGGAGACGACCAGAGCCTGGTTCTCGCCGTACGCAGCGTGGGGAACTCTCTGGCGCTGTGCACCGTGACTACGGCAATCGGCTTCTTCGTCTTCGTTCCCACCGACTATCGGGGAGTCGCGGAGCTCGGGCTGATCTCGGGAGCAGGGATGTTCATCATCCTCTTCCTGACACTCACGTTGATTCCGGCACTGCTCAGCAGCTGGTTGGCGCTGGAACCGGGCGAAGGATCGTCTGGTGAGCTGCGCTTTCGGCGAAGCTGGTGGTGGCAGACCAGCGCGCACGGTGCCTTGGTGCGTCGCTGTGCCGCAGTGGTGGGCCTGATCGCGCTCTTGCTGCTGCCCGCGGTACGCTTCAACGAGAACGTCGTCAGCTTGCGCGACCCTGGAACGGAATCGGTTCAAGCCTTCAACGATCTGTTGCAGCAATCTGGCACAGCGTCTCCGTGGTTCATCAACGCCGTGTCCGACGACCTCGCTGCGGCGCGCGAGCTCGCCGCCCGCCTCGGAGAGTTCGAAAGCGTCAAACAGACCGTCACCTTGGCCGACTATGTCCCCGCCGACCAGGAACAGAAGCGCGAAATTCTCGCCGACATCGAGTTCTTCTTCCCTCCAGCCGATTCTTTCAGCCGCGCCGCGACTGAAACACCCATCCAGGAGCAGGTGGCGGCGCTCCGCGAGCTACACGCCTTCCTGGGCAGGCCCGGCGCCGCCCGCGGCCACTCGCCGCTGCTGGACAGCATGCGCTTGCTGCGCGTCGAGCTCGGCCGATTCCTGGAGAGGGTAGAGCGCGAGGGCAACGCCGAAGACGCCCTGGCCAGCCTCGAGTCGATCCTCTTATCGAGCTTCCCATCCCAGATGGCACGGCTGCGCCGTGCGCTGAACCCCGGCGAGGTGACGCTCGACGATCTTCCCCCCCAGCTCGTGGCAAGGCTGATCACTGCCGATGGTCGGGCTCGGGTGCAGATCTACCCGCGCGACTCGCTGCTCGACAAGGAGGCCTTCTCCAAGTTCGTGGCCGAGGTGCAACAAGTCGCTCCCCAGGCGGCCGGCGTGGCGATCAACCTGGTGGAGTTTGCCCGAGCCACCAAGTCGTCGTTTCGGCAGGCGCTGATCTCGGCGGTGATCGCAATCGCAGCGCTGCTGTGGTTGCTCTGGCGGCGGATTTCCGACGTCTTGCTGGTGCTGGCCCCACTGATGTTGAGCTCGACGCTGACCTGCGCGGCGATCGTGTTGCTCGGGGTCCGCTTCAACTTCATCAACGTGATCGTGATTCCCCTCCTGCTCGGTATTGGTGTGGACAGCGGAATCCATCTCGTGCACCGATCCAAGCAGCTCGACCCGGGAGACGAACCCCTGTTGGGCACCACGACCGCGCGCGCGGTCTTCTTCAGTGCCCTGACCACGGCAGTCAGCTTCGGCACCTTGGCCCTGTCATCCCATCGAGGCGTGGCGAGCCTGGGTGTCGTTCTCACGATCGGGATGCTCTTCACGATCGTCTGCAACCTCGTGGTCCTCCCAGCTCTAATCGACTGGCGGAGCCAACGAAGCCGTGAGCGCTCGCCAGCAACCCCAATCAGCGGCTAAGACCCCGGTCCCGGCGTTCTCCGATCCAAGGAGCCCTGGGTGGGACAGCGCTCGTCGGACGCCCTGGCTGCATTTATAATCAGCGCAGGCCCAGGCGGCCGAGGGAGACCGGGATGTCACTCCAGTTCGAGGCGATCGATTTCGACGCGTACCACTGCCAGATCCTACCGGCTCAGTTGAAGGACGGACGGGGTGCACGGGCCGCTGCCGCCGCCCAGGAGCTCGGGCCAATCGCGTTTCGCATCGCCAATGGCGACGCCTACACGTACCGGCCGGCGGATCGCGGAATCGACATCGTTCCCGGTGACGAATTCGCCGCCACGGTGGTCGAGCTCGAGCACCGATACTGGCAAGGCCTGGTACACGATCTCGAGTCGGCACCCGGATTGCTCTATGGCGGCTTCGCTCGCGGGCTCCGCGGCGACATGATGAGCTTCGTCCGCTGGGAGCCGGCGCTGCGCGCGATCTATTGCGGTCGCCCGATCTACGATCCGGAGAACGTTGAGCTCGTGGGACGCAACGGCGCGCGACTTGCTCCCACCCAGACTTTTCTCCAGAGCGATGCCGATGAAGACATGGCTCACTTCCTGGCCGCCGCGGGGTACGTGCTGATCCGTGAGGTATTCGCGCCCGACGAGGTCGCCGAGATGGTCGCCGATTCGGAGGCCCTTCGCGCCAACGCAATCGAGGGTGACGACAAGTCCTGGTGGGGTCGAGGAGCCGACGGAGAGCCGCTGCTGTGTCGTGTGCTCAATGCCGGCGATCGCCCGCGACTCGCCGCCCTCTACGACGACCCGCGAATCCTGCGCCTCTCGCGACTGCCCGCAGAAGAACTCGCGCCACGATACCGAGACGAAACCAACGGCGTCACCGTACTCTGGAAGCAGCCTGGTGTCGTCGAGGGCCTGGGCGACCTGCCCTGGCATCGGGACTGCGGCATGGGAGGCCACGCGGTGATGTGCCCGGCGGTCAATTGCAGCATCTATCTCGGCCCGGCCAACCCCGAGGCGGGTGACCTGCGCTTCCTGCCCGGTTCCTGGCAAACCTCGGTGAAGTTCGCCGACGGCGACGATCCCGCTGCTCCAGCCGGGATCTCGATCGACGCGCGCCCGGGTGACGTCTCATTGCACTACGGCGATGTCTTCCACGCTGCGCCCCCTCCCCGCTCGACCGTGGGTCCGTTCCGCACCAGCGTCTTGATCGGCTGGGCCAGGCCCGATGCGGGGCATCACCGCGGAGAGGCCCATTACAACGACGCGCTCTTTCAGGATGACGGCGTCCGCGTGCCGAACATGCGGGAGATCGCTCGGAAGTCCTGAGCGCCCCCGTGACCGACGAGCGAACTGGGAATGCGCCCGCGCTAGCCGGGGGCCGAATCGGACTCGTGCTCGGGCTGTGGCTGGGCGTCGTTGATGGCGCACGCGCCTTGTACGATCGCCCAGCCCTCGCAGGCCCCTTCGTCGACCGGCTGGGCACCCTCGGCGTCGCCATGTTCCTGGATGCTCTGGCCTGCGGTGCGTTGGCGGCCGTCCTGGGGCTCGCGATCTTTCCGCTGTTTCGCGGCGGCCCTCACGGCCAACGGAGGTTCAGCCCAACGATTCCGGCGCTGCTTGCAGTCGCAGCGGCGGTCGGCATTGCCTCACTCGGCTGGAGGGCACCGGTACCGAACGCAACCGGCCGGCCCAACGTCGTGCTGATTTCGATCGACACACTTCGCGCCGACAGGCTGAGCGCCTACGGCTACGAACGCGAAACGAGTCCCCACCTGAGCCGGCTCGCCAGCGATGGAGTGCTTTTCGAATCCGCCTACGCGCAATCGACCTGGACGCTTCCGGCTCACGCCTCGATCTTCACCGGGCTCGACCCCTTCGCCCACGGTGTTCTGAGGGAAAAAGACCGCCTCGCCACGCAACACGTGACCCTCGCCGAAAAGCTCGCGGCCGCGGGCTACAACACCGCCGCGTGGGTGGGGACGAACGACTTCGGCTACGTGGGTGCGCGGCACGGGTTCAACCAGGGCTTCGCGCTGTACCAACATCACCCCCAGCCGAGCCGCTTTCGCTCTGCAACCCTAGCGAAGCGCCTGGACTACTGGATCCGCGAACAGGTGCAGCGCGGCCTCGGAAACGCTTCGGTACAGGTCGATGCGGTGGCCGGCTGGCTGCGCGGCCACCGCTCGGAGCCGTTCTTCCTCTTCGTTCACTTCTACGACGTACATTCGAGATTCAGCGGGCCCGCCTACCGCGCACCCGAGCCATTCTTCGACCGCTTCTGTCCCGGCGAGCTGAGCTCCTACACCGGCTGCCGTGAGGACCGTTGCGCCTCCGATCTGCTCCGGGCAATCTGGCAGGGCAGCGAGTCGCCCCCCAAGAGCGCTGAGCTGGCCAAGCTCGCCTGCCTCTACGATGGTGCCATCGCCTACGTCGATCACCAGATCGGTCGGTTGCTCGCGGTGCTGGATCAACAGGGTCTGGTCGATCGCACCGTCGTCGTCGTCACCGCGGATCACGGCGAAGCGTTCTTTGAGCACGGCCTACCGCTTCACACCACGTTGCACGAGCCAGTCATGCGCATCCCGCTGATTATTCGGGTCCCGGGCGGGGCTCGGGGCAAGCGGGTGCACGGTACCGTCGGGCAGATCGATCTGATGCCAACCCTGCTCGAGCTTACCGACACCTCACCCGCTCCGGCCGTTCAAGGCACGAGCCTGGCCGGAGTGCTACGCAGCTGGCCAGTCGAAGCGGGCTCCAGCTTCATCGCTACCAACCACGGGGAGCAGTCGACATCCCTGGTAAGGGACGGCCTCAAGTACATCGAGCATTCGTCGAGAGACGGGGCGCACGCACCGAGCGGCGAGTTCTACGACCTCGAAGGAGATGTCGGCGAGACGAACAACCTGGCGAGCTACCGGGCTACACAAGCCCGAAACATGGCGGGTGAGCTGGAGGCGCGCCGTCGCGCGAGCAAGGAGCTCTTCGAACACATCGTCCGCGGTGCCCCCCTGCCGCCGGTCGAGCGAAGCGACGCAGAGCGGGCGCAGCTCGAGGCACTCGGTTACGTGGAATGACGAGAGCGCAATACTCAGTCTGTCTGATTCTACTTTCGCTCTACACCCTCTTGCTCTTCGCGGGGTGTCTCGGGCATGACTTCGTGCGGCACTGGGACGATTCGACCTATATCCACGAGAACCCCGGCGTTACAGAGCTCGACTGGCGCCACATCCTCACCGCTCCGGTTGCCAGCACCTACCACCCGCTGACGATCGCAAGCCTGGCCATCGAATACGCCGCGTTCGGACCGACACCCGCGGTATTCCACCTCACCAACATCATCCTCCACGCACTCAACGCGATGCTCGTCGTGCTGCTCCTGCAACGCTTGGTGGGCGGACATCCCTTCGTGCCACTGCTGGTGGGCGTCCTGTTCGCGGTTCATCCGCTTCACGTCGAATCCGTCGCCTGGATCTCCGGACGGAAAGACGTGCTTTCGACGTTCTGCTATCTGGCCACACTCCTCGTCTATCTGAAATTCTGTCGGGCCGGCCGCTTCTCGATCTACGCCGGCGCGCTGCTCCTCGGCGCCCTCGCGCTGCTTTCCAAACCGATGGCCGTAACCCTGCCGGCCGCGATGCTGCTCATCGACTATCGACTTCGACGCGGGCCGGTGCTGAAGGTTCTGCTGGAGAAGCTGCCGTTCGGCCTACTCAGTGGGGCAGCTGTGATCATCAACGACGCCGTCCGAAGCAGCTCGCTGGCCATGCAGCCACCGGGAGCCGGCTCGGACGCGCTCGAGATCGCCAAGATCGGGGGCCAGTCGCTGGCGTTTTATGTCTCTCGGTCCTTCGCCCCGATCGACCTGAGTAGCATCTACGACGTGGGTCTCGTGACGATCGCGACCTACCAGTACGCAATCGCGGCGCTGGCGGCACTCGCCGCCCTGCTCTTGCTGCTGCGCCGCGGCGAATCGCGCCGAAACCAGCTGTGGGCTCTGCTGTTCTTCCTGGTCGCCATCTCCCCCGTACTCAAGATCATTCCGTTCGGGGGTAGATCACTCTTCAACGATCGCTACATGTACCTTCCCAGCATCGGCCTCTTCGCCGTCTTCGCGCTGCCGTTTCGAGATTGTTGGCACTGGGCGCGCGGGAAAAAGATCGCGGCGCTGACCTTCTGGACCGGAGTAGTCGTCGTGTTCTCGGTACTCAGCGTTGAACGCATCGCGGTATGGCGCAACTCCGAGTCGCTGTTTCGAGATGTCGTCGAACAGTTCCCCGGCTGCGCGATCGCGTGGAACCAGCTCGGTTTGTATTACCTCGATGAACAGGACGCGATCGCGGAGGCCACTTCGAGCTTCGAGCAGGCGATTGCGGCCGAGCCCGTCTTCAACTTGCCCTACTTTCATCTCGCCCGGATCCACGAGCGAAGCGGCGATTCAGAGAAGGCTGCCGTGCTCCTCGACCAGGCGGTAGCAGCGCAGCCCCACGATCTGGCGACGGCTCAACGCGTCGCCGTCATCCACCAGCGCGCAGGCCGCTTCCAACGCGCCGTCGAGCTCTACGACCGCGTTCTGGCCCGACACCCCCAGCTCCGAGAGGCCCACCACAACCGAGGCCTCGCCTCCCTGAGCCTCGGCGATCGAGAAGCTGCGAAGCGCTCGCTGCTACGAGCCATCGAGATCGACCCACGCAAGCCCGACTCCTACCAAAGCCTCGCCCGGATCTACCTGACCCAAGGCGAACCCGAGCGCGCCCACCGCCTCCTCGAACAAGCCGCCCGCCAGGGCGCCCCAATCATCCCGCCCAATCGCTAGCCCCCAAGTCACCTCGGTCGAACGAAGTGCGAATCCAACTTGCGGGTCCTATCCACCGGGTACTCGCGATAGCCAAGAGACCAACAGGACCCAGAAGCAACAACTGCTGGACACTGCGAACCCCCAGCGTGTGTGGACGGGGCCCGCTTTACACCGCGGGATCAGCAGCCCCCTTGAGCTCACCGAGCCGCTGCCCGGCCCCAAGCACCTCGTCGAGATACCCCGGCCCCTCCGCGGTCGGAACGAACCACCCCGTCGGACACATCGTCAGGATCTCGACGAAAGAAAAGCCCTGGCCGGCCAGCTGCACTTCGAAAGCCCGCCGCAACAGGTTCTTCGTCCGCACCACTCCCCGCGCATCGGCCACCGAACCCCGCGCCACGTAGGCGGCTCCTCCCAGCGGTACCAGCAGCTCTGCGATCGGGATTGGGTGTCCGTGATAGGCGGCGTCGCGCCCTTCGAGTGAGTTCTTCGTGCGCTGCCCCAGCGCCGTCGTCGCCGTCATGTGCCCACCGGTTTCGCCGAAGACGCCATTGTTGAGCAGCACGCAGGTCACAGATTCACCCCGGGCCGCCGTGTGGATCACCTCCTGGAGCCCTTCGCTCACCATGTCTCCGTCGCCCTGAAGCGTGAATAGGAGACTGTCTGGACGCATGCGCTTGGCTCCGGTCGCCACCGATGGGGCACGGCCGTGCAGTGCTTGGATCAGATCGACGTCGATCAGTCCGGTGAAGGCCGTGTAGCAGCCGATCCCGACGACCCCGATGCTGCGCTGGGCGCACGCCAACTCCTCGATGACCTCGAGCAGCAGGCGAATTGCGACGGGCTCGCCGCAACCCGGGCAGAGGTCGTGCTCGCCATCGAGGAGCAGTGCGGGCTCCAACGCCCCGACCTGGTTCGCGGCCTCGCCGGGGGGTCCATCGGTGTTGAGAACGAAGAGTGAATCCTGGCTCACCTGGCAACCTCCTGCTCGCGTAGAGCGCTCTCCACGCGTTCGCGAACCGCGCTGGGATCCAGCAGCGGGCCCATTCCAAAGCCCGCCGGATCCGAAGAAATCTCTCCGATCCCGACGACGGGGACGCGGCCCATCACGCTGAGCTGCACGTCGTCGATCATCTGGCCGGCGTTTTGCTCGAGCACCGCGATTCGGCGGACGTTGCCGGCCGCCTCCGCCAGCTCTCGCTTGGGGAACGGCCACAGCGTGATCGGTCGGGCATAGCCCACGCGCGCGCCTTCACTGCGCAGCTCCCGAACCACGTAGCGTGCGAAACGTGCGAGCGAACCGAATGCGACGATCAGCAGCTCGGCGTCGTCGGTCGACTCGGACTCGAGGCGGGCCTCGCAGCGCTCGATCTCCTCGTGTTTGCGCTGCAACCGCTTCCAGAACGACTCCGGATCGATTCCCTTGGAGCCCTTTTCCATCCCCAATGGATTGAGGTTGCGCGAGCGGCCGCTGCCGCCCAGTGATCCGTCGACAGCCCATGGCTTGGAGGCCGCGGTCGAGTCGAGGTTCGGCGGCGCCACGTCGACTGCCTCGCTCGTATGCGCCAGCAGGTAGTCGCCATAGATCTGCACCGGGTTGCGCCAGTGGTCGGCCCGATCGAAGGCGAGCTGGGTCAATCCGACCGCCTCGCTGACGTCGATCGGCGCATAGACGATCTGGCGGTAGTCGCCGTGCCCCCCGCCGCGAGTCGCCTGCAGGTAGTCGCCCTGCCCGCGTGCCATGTGGAAGAGCACCAGGGGAAGCTCTGCACGTGTGATCTCGGACAGCGATTCCTGCATCAACGCAATTCCCTGTCCGGTCGAACCCGTCGCTGCGCGCGCGCCCGTCGCGAGCGCTCCCCACGCCATGCCGATCGCTTCCAGCTCGCTCTCGGCGTTGATGCAGACGCCACCGACGTCGGGAAGCTTGCTCGCGAAATTCTCGAGCAACTCGGTAAAAGGAGTCATCGGATAACCGGCGAAGAACCGGCAGCCCGCAGCAATGGCCGCGGCGGCAATGGCTTCGGATCCTTCCATCAGGGCGCGTGTCACGGGCTCACCTCGTGCAGCACGGGATCGCGGTACTGGTACACCTCGAAGCAGAAATCCGGACACACCAACAAGCAGGCCCCGCAGCCCGTACAGCCCGGCGCCAACAGCGGATAGGCTGCGCCCTTGGTGTTTCGCTCCGCCGACATGCGAAGCACGCTGGGCGGACAGGCCGGGATGCAGAGCTCGCAACCCTTGCAGCGCTCGACGTCGATTCGAAGCGTTCCGCGGCTCTCCACAGTCGTCATGAGGTTTCCTGGGCGGCCCAGGCCGGGGCAGCGCCAGCGGGCAGCGCGTCGAACCCTGCCGCCAGAGCGCGCTCGTTCGCCGTCACATGCTGGCGTCGATAGGAGGGCACCGACTGGTGCATCCCCTCGACCAACGAGGCCAGCTGGAGCAGCTGTGTAAGCGCCGCGTAGGCGGCGATCAGAACCAGCGACGCACACAGCGGTGCACCCAGCTCGGTCGCGATCTCCGTCGCGGGAACCGCGAACACGCGGCTCTGCGAGCGATCCAGCTCCGTGCGGAACAGGCTCGAGTTGAGCACTACGACGGCTCCCGGGCGCAGCTTCTCAGCGAGCGGCTGCCAGAACTGATGATGCATGGCGATCGCCGACCAGGTCGACGCCACGATCGGGGGAGCCACGATCGGCTCGTCGCCGACGATGACCGTGGATGCGGTGTTGCCGCCCCGCATGGTTCCGCCGTAGGTGCCAAGGTACATGACGTGTCGGTCCTCCAGCGCGGCCGCCCGGGCGAGGATCTGAGCGGCGAGCTGGATACTCTGTCCACCAATTCCCGTCAGCATGATCTCGCGCTCCATGGGAGTCCTCCCGCTCAGCCGCGCCTGGCGGGGCCGCCACGAAGCCCCCGCATGGCGAATTCCACCAGGTGCTCGGCTTCGCTGCGATCGGGTGCAGACGTCTCTGCCAGCCTGCGCTCCACCCAGCCCATGGCCAGGTTGTAGACGAGAGCGGCATCGCGTTCGGGCTCGTCGGACCGCACTTCTCCGGCCTCGACGGCCGCTCGAATGGCTTCGCACAACAGCTCGGTCAGCTGGCTCTCGGACTGGCGCACCTCGTCGGGGAACAGCTCTGAAAGCCGAGCACGAGAAAGAGCGAATGGACGCGTGGCCGCGGCACTCTCGGCGTTGAGCGCCTGCTCGATCACGCCGGCAATCCAAGCTCGAACCCGATCCAGGGGTGAAGGGGCCGACTCGACCTGGTGTCGCAAGTAATCTCCGAGGCGACCCATGCCATCGTCGAGCACGGTCAGGAGCAGCTCGTCCTTCGAGCGAAAGTGGCGGTAGAAGGCCTTGTTCGAGGACCCGGCGGCGCGCACGATCTCACCCACGGTCGGCTCCAGACAGCCGGTTTGGCGAATCACATCCAGGCTGGCCTGGACGAGGTTCCGGACTTCGCCCGCATAGGCGGCGCGTCGCCGCTCGAGGGAGCGATCGACACTGCGACTGGCGAGATTTCGGGCGGAATCGCCACTGGGGCCGGGGAGAACACCATTCTCCATTCAGAAAACAATATTCTCAATTAGGCGAATCCGCAACCCCTCCGCCCATAGCGGGCGTTCCCTCAGAGGTACGTCTGCAACGCTTTGGCGAGCTTCTCGTAGTCGCCGAGGGTGTTGTACAGCTGGGCCGAGACCCGAATCATGCGATCGGGGTGCGCGGGACAGCCCAGAACCGGCACCTCGATTCGATGGTCGCGAAGCAGCGCCTCGTGGACAGAATCGAGGCTGAAGGCCGAGGTGACATCCGCGGAAGCCAGCCCGGAGATCTCCGGCAGCGGAATCGAGGCCATGCTTCCGATCATGGAATCTGGACAAGGCAGCGCGACACCCAGTGCCTCGGCGACGACCCGCCGCCCCGCGAGGACCAGGTCGCGATTGCGGGCGCGCACTTCATCCCATCCGCCCGGCAACAGATCCCGGACAAAGGAGATGGCGTGGGGGACGGCGAGCCAGGCGCTGGGATCGTCGGTTCCCGTCCAGTCGAACTCGGCCCGAAAGCGCTTGGAGCTCGGAATGCGGGCGTTGGCACCGTGACTGATGACGGCGGGGCGCACCTGCTCGCGTCGGTCCTCTCGCACCCAGAGAAAGCCCGCACCCTTTGGGGCACACAGCCACTTGTGACAGTTTCCCGTGTAGTACGAGGGACCCAACGCCTCGATCGCCAGGGGCAGCATCCCCGGAGCATGGGCGCCATCGACCAGTACCGAAACGCCGCGGCCTTCCAGCTCCTCGATCAGCGCCGCGATCGGCAACACGAGCGCGGTCTGGCTGGTGACGTGATCCAACAGCGCCAGCCGGGTGCGCGAGCTCACTACCGACGTGACGGCGTCGATAACCTGCGCCACGTCGTCCAGGGGAAACGGAATCTGCGCGACGACCACCCGCGCACCGCGCTCGCCGGCAACGTATTCCAGAACGTTGCGCGATGCGTTGTACTCGTGGTCGGTGACGAGCAGCTCGTCCCCAGCTTCGAGCGGCAGAGAGCGCAACACCGAGTTCAGCCCCGTGGTGGCGTTCGGGACGAAGGCGAGGCCGCTTCGCGCTGCGCCGATGAAACCCCCGAGCGTGCCTCGCGCTTTCGCCAGCAGCTCGGGCGCCTCGCGGGTGAAGAAGCGCACCGGTTCGCGCTCCATTTGATCCTGGTAGGCGCGCTGGACCTCCAGCACGACGCGCGGACACGCGCCGAAGGAGCCGTGATTGAGGAACACGATCTCGGGATCGAGCGTCCAGTGCTGGGCCAGAAGGCCCGCCTCGCGCTGTAGCTTCTTCGCGTCCAACCGCGGCGGCTCCTCGATTCGGGAGGCGTCCAGGGTAACGCGGCTCTGGCTCCCGACAGACCTGTTAGCATCAGCCGCGCAGGAGGCTCACTGGATGGGATACGAGCAGATCGAGGTTCGGCCAATTTCCGGTGTCTTGGGCGCCGAGATCTTCGGGCCGGATCTGGCGAAGCCGCTCGATCGCCGGGTCTTCGAGGAAATCCGTCAGGCGCTACTCGATTACGGCGTGATCTTCCTGCGCAGCCAACACCTCAGCCACGAAGACCAGCTGCAGTTCTGCCGCCACTTCGGGCCACTGGACATTCACCCCATTGCCGTCGGGATGGAGGAGCATCCCGAGGTCCTCCGCGTCCACAAGCCCGCCGGCGAGTCCGCCAGCTTCGGCGTCGGGTGGCACACGGACAACAGCTTCTTCGAGCGTCCGAGCATGGCCACCTGCCTGTACGCGCATGAGGTTCCGCCCTTCGGTGGCGACACGCTCTTCGCCAGCATGGAGCGCGCCTACGAGGCCCTCTCCGACACGTTCAAGGGCTGGTTGGATTCAGCCGTCGCCGTGCACTCGGCTTCGCGCGCCTACGATCCAAAGAACACGGGCGACGCCAAGTATCAGGGCAAGGCCGCCATCAACTACACCTACTCGGACGCAATCTCCAACGAGGTGGAGCATCCCGTGCTGCGCACCCACCCGGAGACCGGACGCAAAAGCCTCTACGTGAACGCCATGTTCACCCAGCAGATTCTCGGGCTGCACGAGGCGGAGAGTGAAGCCCTACTGCGCTTGCTCTTCGAGCATTGCGCGCGACCCGAATTCAGCTGCCGCTTCCGCTGGGAGCCGGGTTCCTTGGCACTTTGGGACAACCGTTGCGTGCAGCACTACGCGCTCGACGACTATCGGGAGTACGAGCGGCTGCTCTACCGAGTCACGATCTCCGGCGACCGCCCGATTTGAAGCTCCTGGTTCTCGACGGCTACGCACCGGATGGGCGCAAGATGTTGCGCGACGCTGGGGGCACCGATCCGGGACCGCTCTACGCGCAGCTGCTCGAGCGACTCTCGGATGGAGTCCAGACCGACATCGTTCATCCAGGAGACCCCAACCCAGATTTGCCCCGCGGCCCAGAGCTCGAGGCGTACGACGGCGCGGTGTGGACGGGATCGAGCTTGACGATTCTGCGAGACGAGGAGTCGCGGGTCTCCCGCCAGATCGAGCTGGCAGGGGAGATTCTCGACCGCGGCGTTCCGAGCTTTGGGAGCTGTTGGGCCGCTCAGCTAGCAGCCGTTGCCTGTGGAGGGCGCTGCGCCGCCAACCCGCGAGGCCGCGAGTTCGGCATCTCGCGCCAGATCAGATTGTCTTCGGAGGGTCGCGCACACCCGATGTACGCGGAAAAGTCGCCCGTCTTCGACGCGTTCACGAGCCACGCCGACGAGATCTGTCAGCTGCCCGAGGGCACCGCGCCGCTGGCCTCCAACGCGTTCAGTCGGGTGCAGGCGATCGACGTCACGCGCGGCAGGGGGCGCTTCTGGGCCGTGCAGTATCACCCGGAATACGACTCCGGCGAAGTCGCCGCGCTGTGTCGGCTGCGCGCTGAAGAGCTGGTGGCCCAGGGAGTCTTCTCCGATCGCTCGAGCGTCGACCGCTTCGCTTCTGGGTTGGAAATCCTGCACCGCGATCCGTCAGCGCCGGATCTCGCCGCAGATCTCGGTCTTGGCGACGACCTGCTGAATGAGCAGATCCGTACGCGCGAGGTCGCCGCCTGGCTCGCCCACGAGGCAGCCCCGCGGGCCGCCCTTCGCTGAGGCACCGGGAGCTGCAGAAGCTCCCCCGCTCAGCCCGACTCGTCGAGGTCGATGTCGACCATCAGCTCGTTGGCGATTGCTTCCAGCTTCTTGCGCAGCTCCTCGAGCTCGAGATCCCATGGGATGCGCAGCTCCGCACTGGCGCGAAACAACAGCTCACCCGACATCGGAGCGCTCACGACTTCCGTGCGCAGCTCATCGAAGTTGATGGCGCGATCTGCCAGGGCTTCGGAGATGTCGCGAATGATCCCGGGGCGGTCGCTTCCGAGTAGCTCGAGGCGCAGCTGGCGGGCGTCGGCCGCATCCGGCTCGGCGTCGCTGCGAGCGACAGCCACCTGCAAACCGTGGGTTTCGAGCGAGGTCAACGCCGCGCTGAGTGCGTCTGCACGGCGCTCCGAAACGCTCACCCGCAGTATCCCAGCGAACTGTCCGGAGAGTCGCGCCATGCGGCTCTCCTGCCAGCTGCCCTTGTGGCTCGCAACCGACTGTGAAATGGCCTCCACGAGACCGGGGCGATCCTGGCCGATCACCGTCAACACGAGTGATACCGGCATGCGTTCCTCCCGCGGCTACCGCTCCGGACATTCTCGCCTGCGAAAGGGTCTGACGTCAAATCCGCCGTCAGCGCGAACTTCGCCCCCTAGAGCTCGGCGACAGCCGGGATGATCTGCTGGCCAAACACATCCAGCGGCTCGATCGCGTCGGGATTGGGGAAATTGAAGATCGCGTGTTGGAAGCCGAGCTTGGCGAGGCCTTCACATTGGCCGATCAGATCCGACGGCTTCGACTTGCCGGGCCGCAGGTCTGCGGTCGCCAGCACGGTCTTTTCGATCTCCGCGTAATCGCGCCCGAGATCGTCACAGTGGCGACGGAGTACGTCGAGCTTTCGGGCCAGCTCCGCGTCGCCGATCAAGTGGAAGAGATTGCAAGCATCGGCGTACTGGGCGACCAGACGCAGCGTCTTCTTTTCTCCGCCGCCTCCAATCAGGATCCTGGGGTGCGGGCGACTCACCGACTGGGGCAGGTTGAGCGTTTCCGCCAGCTGATAGTGCTTGCCCTCGAACGGCCCGTCATCGTCCGAGAACATCTGCTTGGCAATCTGCAGGGTCTCCTCGAGCCGCTCGAAGCGCTCACCTATGGGTGGGAACGCAACACCCAGGCCCGCGTGTTCCCGATCGAACCAGGCCGCGCCAATTCCCAGGTACGCGCGCCCGCCCGACAGCACGTCGAGCGTCGTGACGGTCTTGGCCAGCACCCCCGGATGGCGATACGTCACACCGGTCACCATCGTTCCCAGCCGGATCCGCTCGGTCACCCCGGCGCAATAGGTGAGTGTGCTGTAGCCCTCCAGCATTTCCTGTTCGGCGGGCCCGAGCAGCGGAATCTGGAAGAAGTGGTCCATCACCCACAGGCTCTCGAAGCCGCTGGCTTCCGCGGAACGCGCAATCTCGGCGATCGTCGCGCCCAAGCGGCCGGGGCCGCTGGAGAAGCTGAAACTCGGAATCTGGATGCCGATCTTCATGGAGTCTCCTTCGCACGCAGGGGCGTCATTCTAACCACCGGGAACCTCCTCCGAGGAACGATCTCGACCTCGTGACGGAATTCTCGCCCGATTGCGGTATTCCATTGCGGTCCGCAACGACCGGATCCGCCCCCGGGTCCCACGCAAGCAGGAGGATGGCATGAGCCAGGCCACCCAGCCCCCCCTCGGCGATCTTCGCGTGATCGAGAGCTCGCTGCTCGGGCCCGCCGCGATCACGACCCACCTGGCGGATCTCGGAGCCGAGGTCATCAAGGTGGAGTCTCCGGCGGGCGACTACGTGCGGCAGATGACGTGGCCCATCGTGGAAGGAACGTCGCTGCTCCACCTGCACGTCAACCGCGGCAAGCAGAGCCTGACCCTCGACCTGAAGAAGCCCGAGGCCGTGGCGGTCTATCTCGATCTGGTGCGTGGAGCGGACGTGGTGATCGAGGCGATGCGACCGGGCTCTCTCGAACGTCGAGGCCTGGGCTACGAGCAGCTGAACGCCGCCAACCCGCACATCGTGTTCTGCAACATCTCGGGCTACGGCATGACCGGCCCCTACAAGGATCTACCCTCCCACGGCATCGCCTTCGATACCTGGGCCGGTCTGGTGAACCCCGGTGTAGACGAAGAGGGCTTCTGCTTCATTTCAGAGCACGCGTCGATGGGGATGCACGCGGGGCCGCTCTTCGGCGCGCTCGGCGTGCTCGCCGCGGTTCTGCGCGCTCGCGCGACGGGTTTGGGCTGCCAGCTCGAAATCGGCCAGTCCGATGCCGCCGCCTACATGGACTGGTACCGCAGCAGCAGCTGGAAGGCCTACGAGCGTCCGGAATCCGAAGTGACCGGAAACAAGGCGGACAACTACGAGCGTCGCGCTCCGGGTACCGCAGGAATGAAAGAGGGAGTGCGCTACCAGATCTACGAATCGTCCGATGGACACGTCCTGTTCATGGCATCCGAGCAGGCGTTCTGGAAGAACTTCTGCGCGGGGGTCGAGCGGATGGACCTCTTCGAGCGCTGGCCGGGCTCGCGATTCGCCGACCACGCTCGCGGCAATCGAGAGCTTCAAGGCGTGCTTCAAGAGATCTTCAAGACCCGCCCGTCCGCGGACTGGATCCAGTTCAGCAACGATCACAACACACCGATCGCGCCCGTCAACACACCGAAGACGATCGCGCTCGATCCGCAGTTTCAGCACCGGCTGCCCTGGTACCCGGCCAGTGAGCACGGCGCCGACCTGTTGCCCTTTCCAGTGAAGTACCTGGGCGAGTCGCTGCCGGTGCCGGGAAAGGCGCCCGAGCCGGGTGAGCACAACCTGAGCGTGCTGGGCGACATCCTCGGCTACGACTCGAAGAAGATCGAGAAGCTCCGCAAAGCCGGTGCTCTGGGCTGAATTTCGCAGGTAGGACCCCGAACTGGTGTATCTTGGCGCTCGGGGGGAGTGCTCACTCGGAGAGTGCCAATGGGTTCTGAAGAGAACCCGATCAAGACCGAGCAGCCGCAACCCGCGGATGAAGTCCGCGGGGCGGCGCTGAGCGACGCGGCCCGCGCCGCCTTTCCGCGACCCGCGCCCGGCCTCGAGCTCCCCGTCCTGCCGGATCGAGACGACCGTTTCCTCACGATACTCAGAAAGATGCGCGCCTGGATCGTCGAAGTCGATGCGGCTGGCCACGCGGTCTACCACAGCCCCTCTGTCGAAGACGTGCTGGGGTGGCCGTCGGAAGAGGCCCTCCGGCCCGGCGTGGTCAAGATTCATCCGGACGACTTCCCCGGCATGGCCGAGGCGGCCAAAGCCGGAAGGTCGACTGGACAGCCGACCACGTCGCGCTTTCGACTCCAGCACAAGAGCGGCCACTGGGTGTGGATCGAGGCATCGACGTTCGGCTGGTACCCGGCGCCAGACGGGGAATACCACACGGCGTCGTTCAACCGTGACGTCACGGAGATTATCCGCGCCAACGACGCTCTGCGAGAGAGCGAGGAGCGCTACCGCGTCGTCTCGGAGATGAGCGAGGACCTCATCACCGAGCTCTCAGCCACGGGAAAGGTCACCTACATCAGCGCGGGAGTGTTCGACCTGCTCGGCTATTCGGTCGACGAGATCACCGCGATGCCGCCGTTCCCGCTCATGCATCCAGACGATCGCGAACGAGTCGAATCCCAGGTCCTGCAAGCAGTGGCAACGAGGGCGCCGATCCGGTTGGACCACTTTCGATTGCGCCGCCGTGACGGCGAATGGTTGACGTTCGAGACCACTGGGCTGATCTATACTCGCGCGGACGGAGAGGACCGTCTTCTGACCGTCAGCCGCGACATCACGGCTCGCCAGCGGGAGGAGCAACAACGACGCGACCTCGAAGAGCAGGTTCAACGCGCCCAGAAGCTGGAAAGCCTCGGCATCCTGGCCGGTGGGGTAGCGCACGACTTCAACAACCTGCTCACACCGATTCTCGGCGCCGCGAGTCTGGGGTTGGAGGAGCTTCCGGCAGGTTCGCCGCTGCGCGAGAAGCTGCGCAAGATCCAACAGGCGGCGGAGCGTGCGGCTGCGCTCACCAACCAGATGCTCTCTTACGCCGGTCAGGGGCCCCTGAAAGTCGAGCGATTGGACTTGTCTGCGCTCGTCGAGGAGATGGGGGAGTTGGTCCGATCGACCGTATCCGGAAGAACCGTGCTCGATTTCGACCTCGCGACGGATCTGCCAAGCGTCACCGCCGATGCCGCCCAGCTGGGACAGGTGGTCGTCAACCTCATTTCCAACGCCGTGGAGTCGCTCGGGGATGGTGAGCGCAAAGTCAGTGTCTGCACTGGGGTCGTGGAGATCGGTAGCATCCCTTCCAACGCCTTGTTCGCCGAGGATCTGGCCGCGGGGAGCCACGTCTACTTCGAGGTCGTCGACACCGGCAGCGGAATGACCGCGGAGACGTCGGCCCGAATCTTCGACCCGTTCTTCACCACCAAGTTCGCCGGCCGGGGGCTCGGGCTCGCCGCCGTGGCGGGAATTGTCCGCGGGCATCGAGGAGCGATCGAGATCGACAGCCAAGCGGGAAGTGGAACCCGCTTTCGGGTGCTCCTGCCGATCGCCACCCGGAGCGAATCGAAGCAAGCTTCCGGGGATAGCCCGGTAGCCGAATGGCGAGCGAGCGGAACCGTGTTGGTGATCGACGATGAGGAGGGAGTGCGCGACTTCGTCGGCCACGTCATGAGTCGAGCCGGTTTGTCTGTTTTGGAAGCCGCAGACGGAACCGAGGGCATCGAACTCTTCCGAAGCCATGCCGACGAGATCCGGCTCGTACTCCTCGACCGGACGATGCCCCACTCGGACGGCGGCGAGATCCTCGACCAGCTCCGCGGCATCCGCAGCGATGTCGCGATCATGCTGATGAGCGGCTACTCCGAAGAGCACGCCACCGCCGAGCTCAGCCACGAGCTGGCGGGATTCCTGAAGAAGCCCTTCCTACCCGAGACGCTGCTGGAGCACGTTAGAAAAGTGTTGGAGTCTGCGTAGCCAACGCCTGCAGACACCGGTAGGTCTCGTCGCTCGCCTCAGCTTTCCCGATCCCCGTGTACGAGCGCCTCAGGCGCCCCGCCGCCGCCGCGCAACTCACGGGTTCGGAGCCCTCTTGGATTCGAGCCGCTGCAACAAGCGCCTCGGAAAATCGGTGGTAGCGCCGTCGCTTCCGCTGGAGATCGCTCGTTCGTCGTCGCGCGGAGAATCGATCCCCCAGGCGCGAATGGCGAGCCCTCGCGCGTGGGCGTAAGCGACCACCTCGACGCTGAGCTGCTTGACGTGCAGCGCTACCTGTTCGAAGCCCGCGTTGGACGCGCGATCCACCGCACGCCGTTGGCGGACGAGCAGGCCCGGCTCGCCTTCGGAGCCAGAATCACGCTCCAGGATCCAGCAGAGCGGGACTTCCGGCGCGAGCTGCCGAAACCGCGCGATCTGAACCCAGGAGAATGACGTGACGGCCACGCGAGATCGCAGCTCGAACGCGTCGATCTGTTCCAGCACCTTCCCGGGGGCGCGCGGGTCTTCTCCCTTGATCTCCACGTGATAGTAAGGCTGCGCACCGAGGTCTTGGAAAAGAGTCGCCAGCGCGATCAGACGCGTACCCGCAAACGACCGCTCCACCTCGGGATGCTCGCGATCGAACCAGGTACCGATCTCAAACGTGCTCAACTCGGCCGCCAGGTAGTCACTCACGGCTCCGGGCCGCCCAGTCTTGCGCTCGAGCTCGGAATCGTGAAACAGCATCGGCACAGCGTCGCTCGACAGCCGCACGTCGAGCTCGACCTCGTCGAACCCCAGTGCCAGGCTGCGGCGAAAGGCCGGCAGGGTGTTCTCGGGCGCCGAACCAGCACCCCCGCGGTGAGCGATCACTGCAAAACGTCGGGGGCTCGTGGGCGTAGCACTGGCGGGCGAGCAGTCGGCACTCGAAAACGCCGCCCAACCGAGGCAGACCGAGACGATCGTGAATGCGGTCGGGCGCGCTCGAATCCCGATGCCTCGACGCCTCGGAGTGGCAGGTCGCCGGTTCCCTTGCGCGTGCTGGCGTCGCGCAGCTAGGCCTCGATGACTCCCATGGCGATCCGCCACTGGTGTACCTCGTCCGGCGCCGTCCGCGAAGCGCGCCCAGCAGGCGTGCTGCGCCATCTCGGCCGGGTTGTGTCGGTGAAATGAACATAGACCGAGCCGCCGGTTCTGTCTGCGGCGACGCGTGGCCGCACGAAAGCAGCAGCCGAGTTGAAGGCCCACTACCCTGCCAGCGCAATGAACACCCGATGGGCGGCGATCGATTGGATGCGTGGCTTCGTCATGCTCCTGATGGCGATCGACCACGCGTCGGAGATGTTCAACGGCGGACGCATCAGCACGGACTCCGCCTACGTCGCGGGCCCCCACGCGATCGCGACTGGCGTTGGCCAGATTCAGGCCGCCCTGCCCCTGGACCAGTTCCTGACGCGCTGGATCACTCATTTGTGTGCGCCGACCTTCCTCTTTCTCACCGGAACCTCCCTGGCCCTGAGCACCGAGAGCCGCCGAAACCGGGGCGACACACCGGGTGCGATCGACCTCCACCTGCTGATCCGGGCGCTCGTACTGCTGGCCTTCGAGCTGCTGCTCTTTACGCTCGCTGGCTTCGGCTTCGTCTTCTTGCAGGTCCTCTATGCGATCGCCTGTGGCATCGTCGCCATGATTCCGCTGCGAAGGCTTCCGACATCCTGGCTGGTGGCGGTCGCTCTCTTCTGGATGCTGGCTGGCGAAGCCATCACCCGAGCCATCGTCCTGCCCGGAGAACCGGTGCCCTTCGCTGCAGGTCTCACCACCGTTTCCGCGATGATGCCGGGCGTCTTCGTCTTGTATCCGGCGATTCCCTGGCTGGCGATGCTGCTGTTGGGTTGGGCGTTCGGAAATCATCTACGCGGCCTGCGCGGGGCAGCATCGAAATGGAGTCCCGAGCGCATCTGCCTGTTCGGTGGCGCTGGCGCCCTGGTCCTCTTTGCGGGCGTCCGGGGTTGGAACGGCTACGGCAACATGCTGTTGCCCCGCGCGGACAGCTCGCTCGCCCAGTGGCTCCACGTCAGCAAGTACCCTCCCAGTCTGAGCTTCGCGGCGTTGGAGCTCGGGATCATGGGCGTGCTGCTGGCGGGCTTGTTCGCCTATGAGCGGCGGCGGAACCGCGAGCCGCGCCGCGCGGGCCCCTTGCTCGTATTCGGACAGACTGCGCTCTTCTTCTATGTGCTGCACTTCCTGCTGCTCGGAGGAGCGGCGCAGCTGTTTGGCTGGAGCGGCGCCGGCGGATTGCGCGAGGCCTACGTGGGCGCGCTGGCGGTGTCGGTCCTGCTCTACCCGCTTTGCCTCTGGTACCGGGCCTACAAGGCCGCGCACCCGCGCGGTTGGCCCCAGTACATTTGACGCCTTCGAGGCCGAGGCCTCAACCTCCCGACACCGGCGGGAAGATGCTGACGGTCTGGCCTTCCACCAGGATGCGCTCACGGTGCTGCCCACGTCTGACATGAGGTGAATCCTCTCACTTTGCGGATAAGAGGCTGAAACTGAAGTGATTTTTTATATCCGCTCGAATCACGAGAGAGGCCCGGTCCCAAGCTGGGGGTGGTAGCATGGGCCCACGGGGGTTCTCGAACGATGGCAAACGGATCGAACGACCTCGGTCGGCGCGAGTTTCTGCAGCGGGGCGTGACCGTGACACTGGGAGCCTGCGCGCTCGGCCTGCCCGGAGAGGGGCCTCGCGCAGCACACAACCCGCCGCAGGTGCGCGGCTTCCGAACGCTCGGACGCACCGGAATGAAGATCTCCGATATCTCGATGGGTACCTCGCGAAACGACGACCCCTCTGTCGTGCGGCATGCCTTCGAGCGCGGGATCAACTACTTCGACACTGCGGAGAGCTACCGAGACAGTCGATCGGAGCTGGCCGTCGGCGAGGCGCTGCACGCTCATCGCGATCAGGTCTTCATCGCCACCAAGACCATCACTTCGCCGACCGATCGGCGCGGCGACCTGATGGAGCGCCTCCACGGGAGCCTGAAGCGCCTTCGAACCGAACACGTCGACGTCTACTTCAACCACTCCGTCAACGACGTGGCCCGGCTGAAGAACCCGGAGTGGTACGAGTTCATCGAGCTGGCCAAGAAGCAGGGCAAGATCCGCTTCAGCGGAATGTCAGGCCACGGTGGACGCCTGATCGATTGCCTCGACTACGCGATCGACAACGATCTGGTGGACGTCATCCTGGCCGCCTACAACTTTGGCCAAGACCCGAAGTTCTACGAGCGCTTCACCCGAAGCTTCGACTTCGTCGCCAATCAGGCGGGGCTACCGCGCGTGCTGAAAAAGGCCAACGCCAAGGGCGTCGGCGTGGTCGCGATGAAGACCCTGATGGGCGGCCGGCTGAACGACTTGAGCGCCTACCAGTGGGCGGGCGGCAGCCAGGAGGGCGCCGCCTTCCGCTGGGTGCTCTCGAGCGAACATGTCGACGCGCTGGTGGTGTCGATGACCGGCACGGAGCAGATCGACGGCTATCTGGGCGCCTCCGGAATGGCCAAGCTGGCGCGTGGAGACGAGCAGCGACTTCGCAGCTACATCGCCCGCCACAGCGAGTCCAGCTGCCGCCCCGGCTGCAATGCCTGTGCGAATGGCTGTCCGCTCGGCGTACCGATCTCGGATGTGCTGCGCGC
>CAXMOC010000080.1:0-47802 GCA_964194865.1 uncultured Opitutales bacterium
CAAGACGCTGAAGCAGCTGTACGTCGTCTTTGCGGACTACGGTGAGACCAAGCTGCGTCACTTCCACACGCCTTTGGAGGAGAAGATCCGGACCCCCTAGGCGCCTTCCTTTTCCTTTGAGCCCCGAGCGCGATTTTGAGAGACACTGAAGGGAGTAGACTCCAGAACTAGCTAGAAAAGCTAGAAAAAATGGCTCCCCGGGCAAGACTCGAACTTGCGACCCAGCGGTTAACAGCCGCTTGCTCTACCAACTGAGCTACCGGGGATTGCTCAAGGGCTCGGAGTCTAGAGGAGAGGGCCCGAAAATCAATCTGGCCAAGTCCTGGGAATCGAGATCTGCACTGGCGTAGAACGCGGTCCCAGCGTCTGGTCGGCCCGTTCCATCCCCACCACGTAGCGGTAGGATGAGCCGGCTTTCACCTCGGCATCCACGAACGTACCGTCCAGCGACTCTCCGAGAGCGTTCTGCTGGATCAGGCCTTCCCGGAAGACCTGGCCCCGATAGAACCCCTCCGCGTGGCGAGGATTCCATTGGAGATGAACGCCGTCGGGTCGAACCGTCGCGGAGAGCTCGTAGCCCTCGCTCGCGACTTCTACCAGCTCCGCCGGGTCGCTTTCGAGTCCATCGCGATCCAAGGCGATTACGGTGTAGGAGACGGGTTCGTCTGCGCCAACCGCCTCATCCTCGGCACTGGTCTGCGCCGAATCGAGCAAGGCGACCAGCTCGGGCGAATCGTCACCTTCCCGCGACCGGAGCAATCGGTAGTTGACGATGTCTTCCTCGACGTTTGGGTCCCATTCCAGACGATTGACTCCCAGCCGGCGCTCCGTGGCCCGAAGTCCCACGGGAGGGAGCGGCTCCGGTTTCGTCACGGCGCGCACTACGTCGGTGGGTTCTCCGACGCCGCCTGCTGAATTCACGGCAGCGACGCGGTAGTAGAACACCCGGAGGTCTCCCAGGCCGCGGTCCACGTGTGCGGTCTGGTAGCTTCCGTCGATTTCCGTGAGTAGTTCGAACGGACCGCGAGAGGTTGGGCTGCGTTCGACGCGGTATCCGATCACATTCGGGTCTTCCGGTGGGCGCCAGCTCAACGGCACCCGGCGCGGCTGGCGACTGTACGCGCGCAAATCCTCGGGAGCCTGTGGTGGCCCCGCAGTCGTCGCTGCAGCGGTCTCGGAGGCGTCCGCTGAGAGCAGCCCCGCCGGGGAGTACGCGCGAACGCGGTAGAACCACGTCAACCCATCGAGGACGGGGGTTTCGACTTCATTCACCAGCTCGGCCGAGACGGCAGGATTGCTGGGGAGCGTGTCTCGGTCGACATAGGTGGTCGTCAGGTCGCCGGGAATCCGGGCGATTCGCTCGTAGGTCCCCTCGCGCTGGTCGGCTCGCTCGACCACGTAGCCACCCACATCACCCACCAACAACGGCTCCCACTTCAGGGGAACGGAGCGCAGCTGTCCACTGACCGCGCGCAGCCCCTCCGGGGCTGCGAGATCTGCCGGGGGGTCTTCTCGCAGCTCGAACGCCTGCGTGCTCGCGGCCGGCCAGACGGCTGAAGGCCATTGGAGGTTCGTCGCGCAGCCGAGTGCGGAGGTGCCCAGCGCGAGCCAACACGTTGCCATCAGTAGTCGACGAGAGATGGGCACGGATCAGCGCACCGAGCTGGCCACGTCGGGCTCCGAGCGCAACCGTTCGAGATTCTGGAGCTGGCGTTCAGCCTTTGCCGCGTAAGCCTGGGCCCGCTCGTTGTTCGGGTCGACCAACAGTGCACGTCGCCAGGAATCGAGCGCGGACTGGAGGTCCTCGTTGCGAAAATGGTTCCGACCCGCTTCGATCAATCCATCGACCTGCCCCGCGAGTCGTCGGCGGAGTCCGCTGAGGTGTCTGCGAGCAGCGACGTGGGTCGGGTAGGCGTTCAGGGCGCGGAGTTCGTGGCGGATGGCGTCGTAGAGATCCCCGCGCTGCTCGGCGGCCAGTGCATTCTGATGAAAGCCCTCCGCCCGGATCTCGGCGTCGGTCGCATAGGTCTGTGGGGGGTCGAAGGCGGCCGGTTGCTTGCCCGCGAGCCGGCTCTCCCTTCGGATGGTCTCGATGTACGACAGGTAGCCCCGAGCGGACTCGTTGTTCGAGTCGAGCGCGATCACAGAGCGGAACGCTTGCTCTGCCGCTGCGTGATTGCCGTCGCTGAAGCCCCGCCGGCCAGCGGCCAGGAGTCGCGTCACAGCGTCTCGCAACGCCGCCCCCAGCTGACGTTCGTCCGCCTCGAGTTCCGGATCGAATGGATCGAGGACACGCAGTCGGTCGAGGTCTTCGCCCGCCCGAGCCAGGTCACCGGCTTCGAAGTTCGAACGGTATTGGGTTCGCAGCTCCTGCTTTTGGGAGGCCACGCTCCTTGCCAGGTTCTGCACGTGCGCCAGTGTCTCCGCATCATCGGGCTGGAGCTTCAGTGCCAGTCGATAGTTGACGATCGATTCCGCCAGTCGGGACTTGTCCTCGAAGTATCGCGCTCGCTGCTTGTAGCGCACGACGAGCTGCTGGAATTCTTCTTCGACGATGGTGACTCGCTTTTGCGCCTTCTCGAAGGCGGGGCTGTCCTCGGGAATGGCGCGCCAGGTCTCCAGGGCGCCTAGACGGTCTCCCCCCCGGTAGAGTCGCTCACCCGTCGCGAGTGGCGTGCCACAGCCTGCAAGCACGAGTGCGACGGTTGCGAATGCAACCCGCTTCACGATGGGGCCGGCGATACCGGGCGCGCCGCTGCGCGGGCATCGGCCTGAACGGAGTAGACGTGAACCGGTTCTTCGCGGCCCGACAGCTGACGCTCGCCCTCGAAGTGCATCTCGACGGCACCGCGAACCCGTCGTTGGACAGCTTCCGAAATCAGGATCTCTCCCGGGCGCGCCTGCTTCTCCAGCCGGCCGGCCACGTTGACGGCATCACCAATCGCCGTGAAATCGGTGCGCCGGTCGGAGCCGATGTTGCCGACGACGACGAGACCGGTGTGAACCCCGATTCCGAGTTCGACCGCCACCCGATCAGAGACCGCGCCGTCACGAATCTGCTGGTTTCTCTCGGCGATGGCGCGGCGGATCTCGATGGCCGCCGACACCGCGCGTAGCGTGTGATCGGGTTGGGGAACCGGGGCGCCGAAGTACGCCATGACCGAATCACCCATGAATTTGTCGATGGTTCCGCCCTGGGCGAGGATTCGATCGGTCGCCAGCTGGAAGAACTCATTGAGCAGGGAGACGACCCGAGGAGCCTTCATCCCCTCCGACAAGTTGGTGAAGCCGCGGATGTCTGCGAACAACACGGTCACTTCGCGCTCGACGCCCGCTTGGGGCTCTCCCTCGGGCCCATCGAGCAACTGGGTCAACACGTAGTCGTTGACGTACCGGCCGAAGGCACTCTGAATCCGTTCCTTCTGCTGGAGCGCGTCGCCCATCTCGTTGAACGCGCGAGTCAGCTCGCCCACCTCATCGCCCGATGTCGGCGGGACCCGGACCGAGAGCTTGCCTGCGGCCAGCTGCTCGACACCGATGCGCAGGCGCCGCAGCGGACCCACGAGTAACGCCACGAAAGTGATTCCCGCCAGCACGCCGAGGACCACCACCGCGATGGCCGCCGCTGCAAGCTGCTGTGTGTTGCTGCGCACCACCGGATCGACGAGCACGGTCAAATCGAATTCGACCTGGGCTTCCCCGACCAGGACATGGCTGTAGAGAATCGGGGCGGCCACCAACAGCCAGGACTCATCCCGGATGATTCGGGCGGCGCCTTCCGGCGAATCCGGGGCGGCTCGCAAGCGGACGATGGAGTCGCGCTCGATGGGCTCCAGGGAGGCCGCCACTCGCCCTTCGCGATCCAGCAGACGGGCTGCGACGACGCCCTCTCCGGCACCCACGTCTTCGATCAGCTGCTCCAAGGTCAGCTCCGGACCAAAATTCCCGTCCTCGATACTGAGGAGGGGCTCTTTGGCCGCACCAGCCAGATGCTCGGCCACCGCGCGGCCGCGCTTCTCGACTTCGCCTTCCAAGGCTCCGCGCTCGTGTTGGGTGGCGATCAGCGCGAGGCTGATGGAAGCCATGACCAAGAGCGTGACAACGAGTGCGCTGAATTTGACCTGTAGCGATCGCACAGGAGGAGGCCTCGTGCTCGCTGGGTGCAGATTACCCGCGGGGAAGGTACTGAAGCGCTTCCATCGGGTGCAACCGTCGGCTCCGCCAGCCTACTCGAAGCGGATGCCGAGCACCTCGAATGATCGACTGCCTTTGGGGACGTGCACCGTCACCTGGTCCCCGACGCGCTTTCCGATCAACGCTCGCGCCACGGGTGAAGTCACTGAGATCAGCCCCGCCCCCACGTCCGACTCTTCTTCACCCAGGATGGTGTACTTCACCTCCTCGCCGGTGTCGTCGTCACTGAGCACCACCGTGACGCCGAATCGAACCGCATCGGGGGCGTCTCCCCCCGTTTCGATGACCTGAGCTCTCGCGAGCTTGTCTTCGATCAGGCGAATTCTTGCTTCGATATGGCTCTGCCGCTCTTTGGCAGCGTGGAACTCTGCGTTCTCCGAGATGTCGCCGTGCGCTCGCGCAATCTCGATTTCCTTCGAGATCTTCCTGCGCTCGACACTCTTCAGCTGCTTGGCCTCGGCCTGAAGCTTCGCGTAGCCGTTGACAGTCATCGGAGTGCGATCGGACATTCGGTCGCCCGGTTGCCAGCGGTCGAGGCGTTACACTCGGCCCCGAAAAGGAGAATCCGACGTCTCCGCTGGAAAGACGCCGGGCTCACCAATCAAGCTACCTGCCTGCAAGACCTCCTGCAACGAGGCCCGAAGCGTGGAAGGCCAGTCCGACCGTACAGGTTCGCACCCCCCGGGGGTGATTCGGCGACCGGCGATTGTCCGCACGGCCGTGATCTTCTACGGCCTGCTGCTGGCTGTGGTGGCAGCGTGGTCGATCGCGAGTGGCGATTCGATCTTCTATGCCTCTTCCGATGCCCAACCTCGGGGCTGGGCATGGATCTTCGATGCAGCCATCGGGGCAGCCGCTGCCGCGGCAACGATCTTCTTTTCAGAGCGGATCACGTCTCGGACCCGCTGGGGTGAGGCGATGGCTCGCGCGCTGGTCGAAGTCATGGGGAAGCGCACGTGGGTGGAGTGCATGGTCTTGGCGCTGGCGAGTGGGGTGGCCGAGGAAGCCTTCTTCCGTGGCGCTCTGCAGCCACGAGTGGGGCTCGTCGCCGCGAGCCTGATCTTTGCAGCCGCCCACTTCGTGCCCAGGCGTGAGCTCTTGCCGTGGGCGGGCTTCGCGCTGGCGGCGGGTCTGCTGATGGGTGGATTGTTCGTGGTGACGGGAAACTTGCTGGCGCCGATCGTGGCCCATGTGGGCATCAACGCGGTGAATTTGCGTCGGCTCGGGCAGACCTACGGCTGAGCGTCAGTCGTCGACGCAGTCGCCTTCAATGAGGCGATCTTCGAGCAATCGCAGCAGGTACCCGAGCAGCAACAAGTTGGGCAGCCGCTTGCTCGTGGCTCCTTCGATTCCCTCGACCTTGCAGAAGTCCTCCGCGTAGGAGGCGAAGAATTCCAGCGTTTCGAGCGGAACGTTTTTCGCCAAGACCTCGTTGATCTGTTCGACGCGAAGGTCGCCGAACAGCTCGACCAGCTCCCACGCCAACTCGGATCGCTTGAGATCGTCGTCCCGTGTGAAGGTTGCCATCGGCCAGTTACCGCCCTGATTTTCGAAATTTTCGAGGGATCGAATATGCGACGAAGATCTGCGCACACCGACGGAGCGCTTGCATCCTGACATCGAGTTTCGACGATGTCAACGAGAGTTCGTTGTCTCGAACCGGACAGGACGCGCACCCGCGCGAGTGACGGGCTGCCGAATTGAACAGGATCGAACGAGTGGCAAAGGACGATTCCGAACGGAAAACGGGGAGTCGGAACCCGAGTTGCGCTAGAGCTTCCTTCCGGCCTAGCCCTGATCACTCCGTCAGATTTGTTGGGCGGGCTCCTCGTCATCCGGCTCTTGGTCATCCACCTGGGCGGCCGACTCGAACAAGAGCGCGCGTACGAAGATCGGCGCGTTGGTGCGCAGAGCGAGCGCAATGGCGTCGCTGGGACGGGAGTCGATCTCCACGACGTTGCCATGGGTGCGCAGGAACAGCGATGCGTAGTAGGTGCCGCCCTTGAGTTCGGTGACCACGACCCGGATGACTTCCCCTTCGAGTCCGCCAACGACCCGTTTCATGAGGTCGTGGGCGTTGGGCCGCTGCGAGTCGTGGCGCGGCGAGTCGTGGCGCTCGACGGTCGACGCGATCGAATGCGCCTCGGCCGTTCCAATCCAGATTGGAAGGCGGCGTTGACCGGACTTCTCCTTGAGGATGACGACCGCAGAGAGCTGGGGGTCTATCGCCACCCTGCTCACGTCGACCGGCACTTCCTCGAGCCCCGTGGGAACCGGCCCGCCGCAGGCCTGGGCGGCCAGTATCAGCAGGAGGGTGAGCAGCGTGTGCAAGGCACGCGTCCGTCGGGGGAACCTGGTCGGGGCGACTGGATTTGAACCAGCGACCTCTTCGTCCCGAACGAAGCGCGCTACCAAGCTGCGCCACGCCCCGAGTCCAGATCCACAGGGTCCCAGGCAGTATGCCGGCTTCGACCGAGGTGCTCAACCAGTGGGACTCGACCGCTCGCGGGAGCGACCGTGCTCTTGCTTCGTTGCGGGAATCCGTCGAGGTTGGCCGATGACCGTCTGTGGCTCTCTCGGGTCAATCCATCGCGTTGGAGGCCAGCCCGCGGAGGGCGGCAATGGCCTCTCCGTAATCCGGTGCGCCGAAGATCGCCGTTCCCGCGACGAAGACGTCGGCGCCCGCGCTGGCGACCGTGGCGATCGTCTCGGTGCCGATTCCGCCGTCGACTTCCAGGCTGACGGTCAGGCTGCGGTCGTCGATCCAGCGGCGAAGGGTTTCGACCTTCGGAAGCGTGCTGCGGATGAACTTCTGTCCGCCGAAGCCGGGGTTCACCGTCATGATCAGGACCTGATCGACATCGCCGAGCACCGGCTCCACGGCGTCGGCAGGTGTACCGGGGTTCAGGCTGACCGAGGCGCGAGCACCCGCTTCACGGATCTGGGCTACGGTGCGATGAATGTGGGGGCAGGCTTCGGCGTGAACTCCGACGGTGTTGGCGCCGGCTTTGACGAATGACTCGATATAGCGCTCTGGCTGTTCGATCATCAGGTGCACGTCGAGCGGTAGATCGGTCGCCTTCCTCACGGCCTCCACGATCGTTGGTCCGATCGTGATGTTGGGGACGAAGTGACCGTCCATCACGTCGATGTGGATCCAGTCGGCCCCGCCATCCGCAACCGCCCGAACTTCCTCGGCCAGCCGGCCAAAATCCGAGGCCAGGATCGAGGGCGCAATCAGCGCCTTGCGGGGCGTCACTTGCGCTGCTCGAACCGAGCGGCGAAGAATCCGTCGGCATCTTGCCGATGAGGGTGGGTTCGCAGGAAGCCATCGGCTCCAACGATCTCTCGGACCTCGTTGGGAATTTCGTGGGCGGAGGCCAGGGAAAGATTTCGTGACGACTTTAGCAACGCGTCCGCGATCTCTTCGTTCTCCTCGGGCAGCACGGTGCAGGCGCTGTAGACGAGTACGCCACCGGGCCTCAACACCGCCGCGGCTTGCCTTGCGATGGCTCGCTGGATCTCGGCGAGGCGCGCGGGATCTTCGGGTCGCACGCGCCAACGTGCGTCGGGGTTGCGTCTCAGCGTTCCGAGGCCGGAGCAGGGCGCATCCACGAGAATTCGGTCGAAACCGCCTTCTGGAGCCAGGTCGACCAGCGAGCGAGTGGCATCGCGTACGCTACTTCGGATGACGTTCAACCCGAGACGGCGCGCGTCGCGCTGAACCAGGGCCAGCCGGCGCGGGTGTCGGTCGATCGCCATCACGCTGCCAGTGGGCCCCACCCGTTCGGCGATCGCGCTGCTCTTGCCACCCGGTGCCGCACAGAGATCCAGGACGCACTCGCCCGGTTGCGGATCGAGTAGTCCCACGACCAGCTGGGATGCTTCATCCTGAATCGTGAAGCGGCCTGCCATGAAGGCGGGCTCTCGGGCCGGGTTTCCCTTTCGACCCAATACGATCCCGTCGCGCGCGTAGCGGCAGGCTCTGGCATCGGGAAAGCGCTCCAATAGATCGGCAAGCAGCTGGGCGGAGCTGCCCCGAGTTCGATTGGCCCGAACGGTCAGGGGTGGGGGCGAATTGCTGGCGCGCGCTAGCGCTGCAGCCTCTTCGACCCCATAGCGCCCGATCCAACGTTCGGCGAGCCACGGAGGCAGCGAGAGGGCGTGGCTGAGATGCGCAACGGGGTGGTCCGCGATCGAAGGCAGCTCGACGGTCGCGTGCTCGGTGGCCAAACGGCGTAGAACTGCGTTGACCAGGCCCGCGGCGCGCTCCACTCCGGCGGCCCGGATGCAGCGGACCGATTGATCGACGGCCGCGCTCACCGGCACGCGATCCGAAAGGAGCAGCTGATAGGCACCGAGGCGGAGCGCCGAGGCCACCAGCGGATCCAGCTTCTCGAGGTCTCGATCCAGGAAGTGGTCGAGGTAGTAATCGATTCGCCCGCGCCAGCGCAGCGTGCCATACACCAGGTCGGTTGCGAAGGCGCGATCGGGCGCGTTCAGGGCGCTGGCCCCGAGCGCAGCGTGAAGCGCGAGGTCTGCGTAAGCCCCTGCTCGCTGAACGCGCTCGAGCACGCGAAGCGCCAACAATCGAGTGCGCGTCGGAGCAGGCGCTCGTCGGCGTTCGCCGGCGAAGCTATTCCCACGCCGGCGCCGCTTCGGTCCTATTCGGTCGCTGTTATTCTCTGCACCAGGCACAAAAAACACCCAAGTGCGTTGAGCGCAACGCGAATTTGTCGTCGGATCTCATCCCCACCACGCGAGTCTAGCCCGCATTTCCGACGACGTCCCCCTCGGTGGAGCCCGACGCTGTGGTTCTCTACCGAGGAGCGGTTCGATCGACCCTAGATCAGGTGTGCACCATCCGGAATCGGGTTTCCGCGCAGGTACTCTCGGGTGCCGAGTGCCCGTTTTCCAGGCCGCTGCAGCACCGTCGGCAGCAGCCAGCCATCGCCCGTGGCGATCTTCAGCTCTCCCGAGCGATTCAGGGCTACACCCGGCGGCGTGTCTGCAGTTTCGGGCAAGGCGCGGCCGTCGAGTATGCGCAACTCCCTGCCCTCGAGTGTCGTGAATGCGCCGGGTTTCGGTGCCATGGCCAGCACGCGACGCAACAGGGTCGTCGCGCTCTCATCCCAGCTCAAGCGGGCCTCGTCCCGGCCGATCTTCGGGGCATAGCTGGCCAGCGCTAAATCCTGGGGAGTCCACCCCACCCGTTCATCGGCGATCTGATCGATCACCTCGGCCAGGACATCGGCGGCGAGCTCCGACAGGCGCGCCGATAGCTCACCGCTGTTCTCTCCGGGCACGATCTCGAGCTCGCGTTGCAGCGCGACGGGTCCTGCGTCCATTTCGCGCTCCACGCGCATTGCCGAGACCCCTGAAACCGTATCGCCAGCGAGAATGGCGTGGACGATCGGCGCTGCACCGCGATGTCGAGGCAGGAGGCTGGCGTGGCCGTTGATCAGGTATCCGAGCGACGGCAGGGTGCGGACCGTCTTGGGGAGGAACTGGCCGAATGCGACGACCACTCCCAGATCGGGGGCCCGCGCGTTCAGCTGCTCCAGCAATTCTTCGGCGCCGACCCGTTCGGGGCGCAAGAGGTGGATACCGGCAGTCAGGGCCACTTCGGCCACCGGCGCGGTCGACGTCTTTCGACCCCGGCCGCGCTTCCGATCGGGTTGGCAGACGATCGCGACCACCTCGTGGTGTCCGTCGATCAAGCGCTGGAGCGTCGGAACGGCGAATTCCGGTGTGCCGAAGAACGCCACGCGCAGGCGGCGGGCGGGAATGGCCACCCTTCCTCCTATTCCGAGACCGCGCTGGCCCCGAGCTGGATTCCAGCCAATTTGGCGCTGTGGGTGGGCGCCTCGGCTGAAGCGGTCGGCTCGTTGCCCGCGCCTCGATCGCTAACCGGATTCCTCTTCCAGCTCGCGGCGGATCTGCTTCTTGCGCTTTTGCACGTAGAGGTTGCGCTTCAGACGGCTGATCCGGTCGATGAAGAGGATTCCGTCCAGGTGATCGATCTCGTGCTGAAAGCACACGGCCTGGAGTTCGGTCGCGTCGATCACCAGCTCGGCACCCGCGAGATCCAGCGCCCGGAGCTTGACGGACTCAGACCGCTCGACTTCGGCTTCGAAGTCTGGCACCGAGAGACACCCCTCGTTCCACACGATATTGCCATCCCTCTCGAGAATCTCCGGGTTCACCAGCACCAGTGGGTGTTGTTCGGCGTCCTCGCCCGTCCACTCGGTGTCGACGACGATGAGTCGGACGGTCTCGCCGACCTGCGGTGCAGCGAGACCGATGCCCGGCTCGTCGTACATCACCTCGAGCATGTCGTGGGCGAGCTCGACGATCTCCTCCGTGATCTCGTCGATCGGGGCGGAGACCTCTCGCAGGAGTTTGTCGGGAAATTTCAGAACTTCGCGCAGTGCCATGTCTCTCGGCGAGTTGAAATCGCTTGGGGTCGCAGGCCCAGGATGATTTTCGAGGTTCATAGCATGCTCACAGGATTGACGTCCACGCTCGCCTGGTACGGCGACGCGAGACTGGCGGCCGCCCTGGAAACCTCGGCAGCGGTGCGATGCATGCGGGGCCCCGGGTCGCCCTTGAGGAGGAGCTGGTAGCGGTATCTCCGTCGCAGACGGGCAAGCGGCGCGGGCGCCGGACCCAGCACCTCCAGCCCCTCACCCGCCGCTCGGCGGGCCACTTCGGCGAGGCCGAGCGCGGCCTGTTGGGTCCGCTCGGCGTCGGGTCCACTGATGAGTGCACGAACCAATGCGCCGAAGGGCGGATACCCCAAACTGCGCCGGAATCTGAGCTCCTCGCCGTAAAACCGTTCGTAATCGTGACTGAGAACGGGCGAAATCGCGTAGTGATCGGGATCGAAGCTCTGGATGATCACTCTCCCGGGTGCGATGCCGCGTCCGGCGCGGCCCGCCACCTGGGTGAGCAGCTGAAAGGTCCGCTCAGCCGCTCGAAAGTCGGGGAGATGCAGGCCGACGTCTGCGACGACGACTCCGACGAGCCGCACCCCGGGGAAATCGTGCCCCTTCGCCACCATCTGCGTCCCGACGACGATATCGATCGTGCCCTCGTGGAGCCCCCGAAGCACGCTCTTCGTATGGCCACGCCGCTGTGCCGTGTCCCGGTCGAGGCGCGCAACTCGGGCCTTCGGAAACTGGCTGCGCACTTCTTCTTCCAGACGTTGGGTGCCGACTCCGAGCAACGCGGTATCCGGCGCGCCGCAATCCGAGCAGCAATTGGGCGGCGCCATCGCGAAGTCGCAGTAGTGGCAGCGCAATTGTCGTGTCGTTGCGTGGTACACCAGCGCAACGTCACAGTTCCGGCAGCGCTCGAGGGAGCCGCAGTCGAAGCACATGATGGCGGTGGAGAAGCCCCGCCGATTCAGGAATAGGATCGATTGCCCGCCGTCGGACAGAGTATGGGCGACTGCCTGGCGTAGGGTCTCAGAGAGGATCACCTTCTTGCCACGGCGCGCGCGCTCCTTCTCTTTCGAGAGGTCGATGATCTCCACGGCAGGTAGCGGGCGCCCACCCACTCGCTCAGCGAGAACCAGGCGCCGGACGTCACCGTGATCGGCAGCGAATCGCGTGTCGATGGAGGGTGTGGCCGAGCCGAGGATGACTGGACAATTGGCGAGCTCGCCACGGCGACGAGCGAGGTCCCTGGCGTGGTACCGGAAGCCCTCGTCGTTCTTGTAGGCCGAGTCGTGCTCCTCATCGATGACGATTACGCCGAGGTTGTTCAGGGGGGCAAAGAGGGCGGAACGCGCGCCGACTGCGATCGGCGTCCCCCCCACGCGCAATCGCTCCCATTGCTCGAGGCGCTCGCCCGGGCGCAGGCCGCTGTGCAAGACGGCCAGATCTTCCCCAAAGCGGCCGCGCAGACGATCGAGGATCTGATGGGTGAGGGTGATTTCGGGGACCATGACGAGCGCCTGCCGCCCGGCTCGCAGGGCCTCTCCGACCGCTCGCAGGTAGACCTCTGTCTTTCCGCTTCCAGTCACTCCGTGCAGTAGAAAGGTCTCGCTCCGCTGGGATCGGACTGCGTCTGCGATGAGCTTGAGGGAGTCCGCCTGGTCGGCGTTCAGCGTCACGGGTCGATCCGCTTCCATCGGGCGGCCGAGCACGTCGCGCGGAGCTGGGCGCTCGACCAGGCGAACCAGTCCGTGCCGGGCCAGGCGTCGCAGCAGGCCGGTCACGTCCGGAAAGTCCTCGCGAAGCGAAGCCGTGGCCACCTCTCCGCTGCTGGCAAGCCTCCGCAACAGAGCCGCCTGCTTGGGTGCCCGGGCGAGCGTCACCGCCGCGGCCTGCTCGACGTCGACGCCAGCCGAGACCGCGGCAGTGCGCGAGGTCGCCACACGAGCCGATGCCGAGCGCAGCAGGGCCGTGCGCGTCGCCAATCCATCTCGTTCGAGCGCTTCCAGAATTTCGGGGTCGGCCAGCCTGCTCAGGTGGTGGTGGGTTCGCGGCCGGCGCTCGAGTGATTCCAGCAGGGGGCGGGCAGGCGCAGCGAGTGCAGGGGTGGCCAGCGCCGCACGGCCGCGAGGGGTGATCGCGTAACCCGTGGCGACTCGCGGTGCCGAGCCGGCTGGCAGGGCCGTCGCCAGCGCGATTCCGACCGGACACAACAGGTCCTCGGCCGCTTCGCGCAGTAGCGTGATCATGGATTCCGACAGGATCGGCTCGGAATCCAGGACGGCCTCGATGGGTAGGAGTTGCCCCGCGAACCGCTGTTGACGGCAGAGTTCGACGATCACTCCCGTTGATGGGCGCTCGCGCAGGCGGGCTCGAACTCGACAGCCAGGCCGGGCGAGAGACTCCATCTCCTTCGGCACCGAATACTCGAAGAGTTCGTCGACGGGGACCGGCATCGCGACGACAGCGATCTGGGGAGCGTCGAGCGCGAACAGCGGTTGCACCATGCGAAGAGTCTACCTCTCGCAATCCTCGGCCCGGTAGCGTTGACGCTGGCCGGTCGATCTCGGCTTCGGCCGGAGCCGATCGATGGCGAACGGGGCCAGGCTTGGATAACCGTTGGGCGGCCCCGTGGCGGTCAAAGGGCCGGATGAGGGCGAGCGCAAAGCGGCGCGGCGACTGGGCGCAACGGAGCAGTGATGGACAGGCGGCCCCGACAGCGCGAATCCGGCCGGGTCTCCGTGAAGGTCAGCGGAGGTGCCCGCTCTTTGCGAATCGACGGGACCTTCGCGTCCTGGTACCGGCCCGGCGTTGCGATTACGGGATCGGTCTGGGATGCACTCGCCGCGCCGTTGCTCCTGCTCCCCGGGCCGCGGCGGACGCGGGTGCTCATTCTGGGGCTCGGGGGCGGCAGCGCTGCGCGGGTCGCGCGGGCGCTCGCGCCGCGGGCGCAGATCACCGGCGTGGAGATCGACGCCGACGTGGTTCGGGCTGCCCGCCGCTGGTTCGACCTCGACGGGCTCGGCGTCGAAGTGCTTCGGATGGACGCTCGCCGCTACCTCGAGCGAACCCGCAAGCGCTTCGACGTGGTCTTGGAGGACATCTTCGTGGGGAAGGGTCGATCCGTGCGCAAGCCACAGTGGTTGCCCGTACCGGGGCTTGCTCTCGCCGCGAGTCGACTACGAAAGGGCGGGGTGCTCGCCAGCAATACGATCGAGGAGGCGGCCGCAGTGACCGGTGTGATGCGTGGCCTCTTCCCTTCGCTGCTGCATATCGACGTCGAGGACTACGACAACCGGATCGTGGTGGGGGCAGCCTTTCCGCTCTCTGGGGTGACCCTGCGCTCGACGGTGAAGCGGAGTTCAGTTCTGCGATCGACCGCCGGTCAGCTCAGGATCCGCGCTGTCCGGGCTTGACCCAAAGAGAATGAGATTTCGGCCACCGCCCCGTTTCGAGGCCGGGCTCAGCTCGGATCCGCCAGGAACTGGAGCACGATATGATTGAATTGCTCCGCAGACTCCGCCATCACGAGATGTCCGCCGTAGCCGATCGTCACCAGATGAGCGTTGGGAATCTCGTCCGCCAGCTCCCGGTGTAGGGACGGGGGCGTGAGCCGATCACGGCGGCCGCAGAGCACCAGCGTGGGCTGCTCGATGGCGCCGAGGCGGTCCGCCGTGTCGTGCTCGAGACACGCGGTGCATTGGCGTGCGTACACTTCCTCGGTCAGAGGGGCACCGTCGCGCACGAAGAACGAAATCATCTGGTTGATCAGGTCCGTCTGCTCGAGGGTTTCGTCCTGAAGCGTCCACAGAAGGCGCTCTCGAACCATCACTTCGATGGGCACCCCACTCAGGGAAAGTTGTCGCCACTGCTCGATCAGCATGCGTCGCTTGGCGTCCGGGCGGGCATAGGTGCCAGCCAGCACCAGTCGGTCTACCCGGCTGGCGTGTCGAAGCGCCAGCTCCTGGGCCACCATCCCGCCCATGAACACGCCCAACACGTGGGCCCGCTCGATCTGAAGGCTGTCCATCAGACCCGCGACGTCATCGGCGAGGCCGGCCGTGCTGAACGGCTTGCCGAAATCTTCGCTTCCACCGACGCCGCGGTGGTCGAAGATCAACGTTCGGTGCGCCTTGGCGAAATCGGGGATCTGGAGCGGCAGCCAGCCGCGACACGACCCCCCCGTTCCCATGATGAGCACGAGCGGAACACCCTCGTGGTCGCCGTGGAACTCGTAGTAGACCTTTCGCGATTGCACGACCGCGTGCGGCACGAGTCGATCATATCGTGATCTGGATCGGATTTGAAGCGGAGCGACGGCGGCTGCGCTGGGGCGCTACTGGCTCATCTGCTTGAGGTCTCGAAGCACCGAGCGCGCCACCGCTTTCAGCGTCTCGAATACACCCTGGCCGACGGTCGCGCAGGCTTCGAATTCCGGTGCACCGGAGGGGTTGAGCTGGCGGCGAATCTCGTCGAGCGGGGCGGCGTTGGGAAGATCGCGCTTGTTGTACTGCATGATGAAGGGGGTCTTCTCGAGAGCGTGACCCTGCTCGGCGAGATTCAGCTTCAGGTTGTCGAGGCTCTCGAGATTGGCCTCCATGCGTTCGATCTGGCTGTCGGCAACGAATACCACGCCGTCGACGCCCTTGAGGATCAGCTTGCGGCTTGCATCATAGAAGACCTGACCGGGAACGGTGTAGAGATGAAAGCGCGTCTTGAAGCCTCGAATCTGGCCCAGCGCGAGCGGAAGAAAGTCGAAGAAGAGGGTCCGCTCTGTCTCCGTGGCCAGCGAGATCATTTTTCCCTTCAAATCGGGATTGGTCTTGCTGTAGATGAATTGCAGATTCGTGGTCTTGCCACACAGCCCGGGGCCGTAGTACACGATCTTGCAGTTGATCTCGCGCGATGAGTAGTTGATAAAGGACATTTCTCAGTCTACGTCGAAAAGAGGTTGTCGATGTCTTCGTCGGTAATCTCGGAGAACGGGGAGCCGGCACTGCCACCCGCCTCCGCCTGCTCTGAACGTTTCTGGATCTGTTCGAAGATGTTCGCGAGCTCGTTTCCGGCCTTCTTGACCCGCAGTCGGACGAGTCCGAGCGAGCTGCGGTCATCGAAGATCACGACCAGGATGATCCGACTCGCAACCAGCGTAATGTGCAGGTTGTCGCGCTGGCCCTGGTGAAAATGGATGGGGAATTCCTCTTCGCCGACGATCTTCGCAAGCCCACCCGTAGCGGCGATGCAGCCGGCGGTCAGTGAGGCCAGGCTGGTGGTATCGACGCCACGCATCTCCCCCGCCTCGCCGATCAGCTGGCCGTTGCGGTCGACGACGAAGATGCCCCTGGCGTTTGCGTCTCGGACTAGCTTCTGGATGACTGCGAGGATTTTTCGAAAATCCTCGTCGTACATCACCAGCTGCGTGTCATGCATCGGCAATTGCCTCGTCAAACCTTTGGGCAGCCAGGGGTTTCGCTTTGCACTCTACCGCGGAGTAAGAACCCCGGGCAAGCATGCGCCCGGCGTTTGGTTCGGCGCACTCGGGGTAGGGCTTTAGTGCGGGGACGCCCGCTAGCCGATGGGACGGCGGTTTTCCATGGATCGCCCAATGGTGACGTGATCCGCGAACTCGAGATCGCCACCCAGGGGCATGCCGTAGGCGATCCTGGTGAGCTTCACGCCGCTCGGAGCGAGCCGTTCGGAAATGTAATGGGCGGTTGCATCGCCTTCGGCGTTCGGATTCGTGGCCAGGATGATTTCGCCGACCGCGCCCGTCTTGATGCGGGCTTCCAGCTCCGCGACTTTGAGTTCCTCGGGGCCCACGCCGTCGATCGGTGACAGTGTTCCACCCAAGACGTGGTAGCGGCCCCCGAAGGACCGGCTGCGCTCGATGGCCACGAGATCGGCGGGCTCCTCCACCACGCAGATCAGTGAAGCGTCGCGTCGTTCATCCTGACAGATTCCGCAAGGAGATTCGTCTGTGAGGTCGAAGCAGATCTCACAGAGCACGATCTCCTGCTTGAGACGTCCGATCGCTTCTGCCAGCTCACGAACGTGCACTTCCGCAGCTCCCAGCAGAAAGAAGGCGAGCCTCATGGCGGATTTCTCACCGATGCCCGGCAAGCGCTTCAGGGCGGTAACCAGCCGCTCGATCGGGGCGGGAGTTGTGCGCATCGGCCTACGAGCTGCCGCCGCTGCCGGCCATGCCCGGTAGCTGCATCCCGATCGATGCTCGCTGCAACTCTTCCTGGACCATGCGCTGGGCGTTCGTCAGGGCCGCGTTGACCGCAGCGGCCGTGAGATCCTGGATCATTTCACGGTCTCCGGATTCGAGCAGGGAGGGCTCGATCCGAACTTCGAGAATGCGCAGCGCCCCGGTGGCGACGACGGTCACCATGCCGGCGCCGGACTCGCCCTCGACGCGGCGCCGAGCCAGCTCGCGCTGGAGGTCAGCAATCTTCGCCTGTGCCTCCTGCGCTTTGCGGAGAAGGTCCGAGAGCTCCGGCGGTGAAGTCATCGCGTGGGACCGGCCGGCCGGATCTCGACGATCTCGCCATCCAGGATTTCGACGGCTCGGTTGACCCCCGGGTGGTTGAGGGCGCGCTGCCGCAGCTGCCGGAGTGCTTCCCCGGAATGTGCGGCTTCACGCACAGCCCCGGGTTCGGCTTCTGTGGTCTCGATCTCGACTCCGGTCGGGCGACCGAAGAACTCCGCGCAGACGGAGCCGAGCGAGTCGAGCCGGTCTCGCAGCCGCTGGGCCGCGAAGGGCTCCGGAATGAACAATCGAAGTCGTTGCTCGTCGAGCTCGAGGAGTTTCCCGCCCTCCATCGCCGCGAACAGCCCCGGATGCTCGTTTCCGATGAAGCCCCGCAGGCGATCGAAGACGATCGCCGGGTGGGCGTCCAGGCCGGGAGCGCCGGGAGCTTCCACTGCGCCCGAGGTCGCGTCCGCTCTGTCGGTCTTGGGAGTCGGATCGTCGTCGGCCTGCGCGCGCTGACTCGGGGCGGCGGTGGGTTCTCCACCCGTCTGGCGACTGGCCCCGCCGCTCCGGGCTCCGCCGCTTGCGGCGTTTCCGCCGGAGCCCTGACCGGGGCCGGGCCCGTTCCGCAGCTGCCGCTCGAGTGCATCGAGGCGAGCCAGCAGCTGCGCGACGTCATCCCCGGCCGCCATCGTGGCCAGCCGAACCACCGCCATCTCCAGCACCGCGAACGGTTGCGGCGCCCAGGCCAGATCCTCTTGCTCCTTGAGCAGGGCGCGGAACATGCGGCGCAGCCGAGCCTCTCCGCACTGTTCAGCCAGGCCGCGCAGCTCCTGGATTTCGTCGTCGCTGCCGTCCACGAGCGACCCCGCGTCGCTTGCGATTCTCAGCACCACCAGGTCGCGAAGCAGCGAGAGGAGGTTCTCCCCGAGGCGTTTCGCGTCGATTCCCCCGGCCCCCGCTCGGGCGCAAGCCTCCAGCGCCGCAGCGGCGTCGCCCTTGACGCAGGCTTCCGCGATGGCGAACAGCAGACGGCGATCGACGAGATCGAGGATGTCGGCGACCTGCTCGTCATCGATTTCGGCCCCGCCAAAGGCGACCACCTGGTCGAGCAGGGTCTGCGCGTCGCGGAGCGAACCGTCCGCCTCGCGAGCGATGGCCAGCAGGCTTCGCTGGGAAACGGCGACTCCTTCCGCCGCGATGATCGTGCCGAGATTTTCCACGATTTCGCGGACGGCGATGCGGCGCAGATCGTGGCGCTGGCAGCGCGAGATCACGGTGAACGGAATCTTCTCCGGGTTGGTCGTGGCGAGGATGAACAGGCTGCGGGGAGGCGGCTCTTCGAGCGTCTTCAGCAGGGCGTTGAAGGCCGCGGTCGAAAGCATGTGAACTTCGTCGACGACGAAGATGCGGTGCTTGCCCGGTGTGGGGGCGTAGCGGATTGCGTCGATCAGCTCGCGCACATCATCGACGCTGGTGCGGCTCGCCGCGTCAACCTCTCGGACGTCGGTGGAGGATCCAGACGCGATCTCCCGGCACGAAACGCACTCGCCACACGGCGTGTCGCACGGTCCCTTTTCGCAGTTCAAACAACGCGCGAGGATGCGAGCGAGGGTGGTCTTGCCGGTACCCCGTGGGCCGGTCAGCAGGATCGCGTGCGGAACGCGATCGGAACGGATTGCATTCCGCAGCGGTGTCGTGACGTGGGATTGACCGTAGACGTCGTCGAAGCTCTGCGGCCGCCACTTGCGCGCCAGAACTTGATAACTCACGAGGGGCCAGCGGGGCGAGACCACGCCATCAGGTTCGATCCTCGTCCGATTGTGCCGACGCCGCCCTGATCCGCGAGAACGGCGACGGTCTGCTGGGAGCCGGGATCGCAGGGCGCCCCCGTTCGCAACCGAGGCCCCGCTACCGCTGCTTCCTTCCGGATCTGACGGAGTTCACGAGGCTCGTGATCGAGCGGGACCCTGCGATCGCGGCTCCCGGCAAGGCCAATCGACTCTACTAGGCCCATTGGGTAGGGTCAATTAATCGCTCGGCCGGGGCGGCGCCGAGAGATGACCGGGGTCCGCCGGCATTGCGTGCACGAATTTCGGGCGAGCGCGATGGCGGAGAGGGTGGGATTCGAACCCACGGTACCCTTGCGAGTACACGACCTCGGACGCGACCCAGCGCAGGATCGCCAGGACGAGCGCGAGGCGCCGACCGTGGCGGACCTCGCCGAGCGCTACCTGGCCGAGCGCGGCCCCCGCAAGGCGCCGAAGACGCTCTCCGAGGACCGGTCGATCCTGAAGCGACTCATCCTGCCGCGCCTCGGCCGTCTCAAGGTGGGCCACGTCCGGGTGGACGACGTGGAGGCGCTTCACCGGCAGCTGGTGGACACGCCGACCATGGCCAACCGGACCGTCGCACTGATCAGCTCAATGATGAACTGCGCCGTCCGCTGGGGCCTGCGCGACAACAACCCAGCCCGGGAGATCCCCCGCTATCCGGAGCAACCGCGCGAGCGCTACCTGACCGACGAGGAGTCGCAGCGGTTGGTTGAGGTCCTTGACGACGAACGCAACCAGGCGGTCGCGAACATGATCCGCCTCATGATCTTGACTGGGGCCAGGAAGAACGAGGTCCTGAGAGCCGAGTGGTCCGAGACATCCCCGGCGTGCCATCCAGATACCGATTCACATCCTCCATGGTTCCCGAAGCAGGTGCGGTTAGGTTCGAACTCTGTAGGCCCCCGGAGTCAGCGGCCCGAAGACTTCAAGCCATCGTGACCCCGCGTATCGTGGCCAACCCTCTCTTTGCTTGGCTCGCATGCTGGATCGGCACGCGCAGAAGAGCGCCCTTTGCTGAGCTGGGGCGGCTATCCTCCAGAAACTCGTCCGTTACTGGCAGAGCGTCGGTTCTCTGCGAGTTGGGTGCCGCTTCTCGTGGCACGGCCCTCGGGGGGCGAAGGAGAGATGAGCGAGTTGCCCAAGAGAACCGGAGCGGTAGCCATCAGCACCGTCTTCGCGTCTTTCGCCTGCATCTTCTCTGAGTGGTTGTTCTTCGCGACGAAGTTCTCTTTCCTGAGTTTTCTGTCCTGGCCGGCATCACTCGCCGCTCTGCTCGGCGTATCACTCGTTCTCTCGCTCGCGGGCATCGCGGCGGTCGCACTACTGACGATTCCGTCGGCGCTGCTTGCGCTCGCTTGGAGGCGCTGGATCCATCCGCCGGCGGACCCTGCGTGGCTCTGCTGGTCCGTCCCCGCCGGAATTCTCACCACAATCGTTCTGCTACTCGTCGACAACTTCTCCAACACGGTGCTGAGTTTCGGAATCGCCGGGACCAAAGGAGTCTGGAGAGCCCTTTACCTGGTCGCAAGCATCGCCGTGTTCGCGCGGATCTGGCACCGACTCCAACACCTCGATCCCCCAACATCCGGGTTGCGCTACGGAGGGTTGGGAGCCGCCGGCCTGCTGGCAGTGGCTGGACTCGCGGCTGTTCTGAGCGAGCCCGATCGCCGAGTTGGCATGAGCGCTCGCGCCGACGGCGACTCGCTCCGCAGGCCCAACCTCATCTGGATCGGCTCCGACGGAGTCAGTGCTGAGCTGCTTTCCGCCTACGGCAACGAGCATGAGACGTCGCCCTTCCTTCGTGAACTCGCGGCGGAAGACAGCGCACTCTTCTTCGAGAATGCCTTTGTCAACGCGGCCGACACTGGCGGCTCGCTGCTCTCCATGCTCTCCAGCAAGAGCACCGCTACGATGCGCGCTATCGCGCACCCGGACGTGTTGCGGGGACGTCATCGCTGGGAGCATCTGCCCGCCGCACTGAAGGATCTGGGTTACCGCAACCTCGCGCTGTCAATCCGCTACTTCGCGGATCCCGTGGACTTCAATCTCCAGAACGGTTTCGACGTTTCGAACTACCGAAGGGGTCGCCGCGAGCACCTCCGCCTTCCCCTGGGACCGGCCGCCACACTGCTTGAGCAGCGGATCTCGGACCGCGTCTCCGAGCGAATCCTGCACATTTTCTTCATCCTTCCCATGTTCGACTATCACACAGTGGTGGCGAAGCAAGATAGACCGCACTCGTTGGAGCTTGCCGAGGACGAGAAGCGGAAGCTCACGGCGTTCCGAGAGTTCATTGAATCGTCGGACGAGCCCTTCTTCGCCTTTATCCACGGCCTGCGAACCCATGGACCAACCTATGAAGTCGACCGCCAGATCTTCTCGCGGGGTATGACACAGAGCGAGAAAAACATGAAGCCTTTTCTGTTCGACGCAGTGCGCGAATTTGACGACTTTCTGCGTGCGATCGTGGGGATAGTGGTCGACGCCGGAAGATTCGACGATACGGTCGTCGTCTTCAGCTCTGACCACGCGCCCGATTGGAAGACGACCCAGCGTGTTCCGCTGATCATCCGTCTACCGCCGGGCGTGAAGGGGGGGCGATCTCGAAAGAGCGTCCAACTGATCGATGTCGCTCCTACCCTTCTTGACTACATCGGCGCGCCGATTCCATCGTGGATGGAGGGGAGCTCCCTCCTCGACATGGAGGCCTACGAGGAGCGTCCCATCATCGCCCTCGCTGCAGCGGGCCGAACGAGCGTCCTCTTCGGCTCGGTCACCGTCGTCAACTGCGGCCGATGGTACGGGCGGAAGATCCGCCGTCACGATCTCCACGTTCCCTGGACCGATGGCGGCTCGACTTGGCATGACAATCAATCGGACTTCGCGATTCGGACGGGACTGGTCCGGGGCTATACCGGCGCTTGCGACAGCCGGCTCACGCCCATGGAGGTCGAGCGAATAGTGGAGGATCACTTCCGCGAGAGGAGCTATCGCTGAAAAGCGATCGTTTGGGCAGCTGTTCCGGCGAACTGCCCATTGGTTCAAAGCCTTCGCGAAGTTGAGTAGCTCAGCCCTCCCCCAGGGGGATCCACTTCGGCCCGCCCGGGCGCACCTGCACCCGCGTGAGGTTCGCAGGCAAGGTCGCGTTGTCGGCCGGGTCCTGGTCCACCGGGACGCGCTTGTCGGGTCCGTGGACCACGGGGAGGCCCGGTCGTCCCCGCGTGGGAACGGGCTCTGGGCACTTTCGCGGCAGGTGACAAGCAGGGCGATCACTGACGCGACCGATCTACGGACTCAGTACGGACACGAGAAATTCTTCGATCTAGTTGCCGTCTGCAGGCGAGCGCGATGGCGGAGAGGGTGGGATTCGAACCCACGGTACCCTTGCGAGTACACCTGATTTCGAGTCAGGCACGTTCAACCGGACTCCGCCACCTCTCCGACGTCGTGGGAGGCTATCGCAGGATTGCGGCGCCGAGCCAATGCCGAAGCGGAGGCGCTGTGCGTGGCGCCCCTGGAGGGGCTACTCTGCCGGCCGCTCGGAAGCGACCGGGCGAGGAGGCAACTGTTTGGCGCGCGACGATCTGATCCAGGCGACCGGAACCGTGGACAAGATCCTCGGCGGCGGGCGCTACCAGATTACGCTCGAAAGCGGCCAGACCGTCACGGCTCAGCTGTCGGGTCGGATGCGTCGCTTCCGGATCCGCGTGATTCCGGGGGATCGGGTCCAGGTGGGGGTGTCGCCGTATGACCCATCCCACGGCTTCGTCACGTTCCGGCTTCGCGAAGGCCAGAACGCTCCGAGATAGAGCGTGCCCAGTCGGGCCGTCGTCCTCCAGCTCAAGGCGATCCAAGCCTACGATCGGGCTCGGCTTCGGCGCCTGACCCGGCGTCTCCCAGGGCTGGAGATCCATCCCGCCGCATCGACCAACCTGGCATCGGCCCGCTACGAAGTGGCGGAGGGGGCACGCCTACGCATCGGACCGGGGGTGGTGACCGAGCGGCTGCAGGGCGCGCTGCATTTCTCGCTGGAGTCCGGGGCCGAGGTGGTGGTGGGTGAGGGAACCTGGCTGCGGACTGACGTCGGGCCGGTGCACATCATTGCCTTCGCTGGAGCTCGCATGACCCTGGGCGAAGGCGGCCTGTTCAATGGCTGTCATCTGAGCTGCAAGCGCGAGCTCCAGGTCGGGCGCCGCAGCTGGATCGGTCCTGGGAGTCGGGTCTTCGACGCCGATCAACACGACTTCGATGCCGAACGTCTCGAAGTTTCGGAGCCGGTGAAGCTGGGAGACTTCGTATGGGTGGCCTCAGATGTGACGATTCTGCGCGGAGTGACGATTGGGGACCACAGCATCGTGGGCGCTCGCTCGCTGGTAACGAGTGACATCCCCCCGCACACACTGGCCTTCGGCCAGCCGGCGCGGTCACGGGGCACGGTGGGTGATCGTTCCTCCGCCTGCTGAGCTTCGAGCGCCTGGCGCCGCGGGCCCGCCCACGCGCCTGTCGAGCATTCCCTGCTCGTGTAAGTAGGTCGCAATGATCTGCGCGACCAACCGCCCGCCGATGGGTGAGAGATGATTCTCGCCGAGGTAGATCGTGTAAGGAGACAATCCGGGCGTCTTCAGCTGCTCCGACAGAATCGGAAGCAGGTCGATGTGTGGGATCCCCTGAGCCGTGGCATAGCGGTTCAATACGCGCTGCGGCGCCGACAGCCCCGCGACGTCTTCGAACTGAAAGCGATAGGGAAAGCTGACGAGCAGGACCGGGATCTCGCGTTCTTCGCAGAATGCGAAGATTTTCTGCAGATTCTCCAGCGTGATGTTCCAGGCTTGGCGAACGTTTGCTCGATCGGGCTTCTCGGCGATCGCCCTCACGTTCAGGAGGTCGCGCCGAACCGCCCCTTTCTGGACATCCCCGCCGAAGCGGAGGCGTTGACCCAGATCTCGTGCGAAGTGGGCGATGCTGCTCCGGGTCGAGACACGGTCGAGGACACCGAGTGCACTGCGACGGAGTTGCCACCCCTCGCCGGTTCCGCCAAAGCGGATCAGACCGAACTTCTCCGTGACGTCGTTCAGGACGAACGAGATCACGACCAGATCTGGATCGTATCGGACGCCCTCGCGCGCGAGAAAGAGGTACTCCTGCCAGGGAGAGTACCCACCGACGCCCGCGTTGACGGTCTCCACCGAGTAGCCCCAGCGCCCGAGCTGTTCCTGGACCAGATGCGGAAAGGTCTGCTCCCAGCGCTGGATCATGAAGCCGAAGGCGACCGAATCGCCGAGGTAGAGGATTCGACTCACACCGCTCGGCTTGGCGTAGTCGAGCTCCGGGCCGCGAAGCCCCTTGCCGTTGACTCGTACCCGTACATTTCCCCACAGGTCTTCGGCATTGGGTTTCAAACGCCACCCGAGTTCGTCGTCCCGGAGGAAGATTGTGGTCAGGGGCTCCGAAATCGCCGCAAAGGGCCGCAGAGCCAGCTCGAGGAGGACGAGGGGAAGCGCGAACGCGAGTGCGGAGAGCAGCCAATTCGCAGCGACGGGATGTTTCAACCGGGCGCCAATGCCGCGAACCCGTCGAACGCATTCTGAGAGCGCGATCAATCCACCGCCGGTGAGCAGGGCCACGAGCTGAACCGATCGAACGTCGCTCGGCGAGACATCGGACGCCAAACCAAGGAGGCCCAGCGAGAGCTCGTTATAGGCCACAGCGAAGGCCGCGAACACGAGCCCCGCTCCCAGCAGCAAGGCCCTGGCGACGTTCCCGGGTTCTGACGGAGCAGTCGTGGTCTGCATCCCCTCGAGCGCGCTTGCCGAGCCAATCGGCGCTGTTGTCGCCGGGCCCGCCGACCTGTGCCAACCCAATGTAGGGGATCTCCCGGCTGCTGCTGCTCGTTCGGCGGGTTACGCCCGCGGCCGCGTCAAAGGCGAGGGTGGTTGATCGTCTCGTTGCGCCGAGGCAATCGCACCCGCAACCTCCCTCATGAGATGATTCGCCAGCGAGCTGGATTCGTCCTGAGCGTTCTCGGAGCCTGGCCGCTCGTCGCGGGCTGTGTCCCTGGGAGTGACGAGCTTCCGAATCTCATCTTGATTTCGATCGACACACTGCGGGCGGATCACCTGTCCGCCTACGGCTACGAGCGTGCGACGAGTCCGTCGATCGACGCGTTGGCCGAAGAATCAGTGGTGTTCGAGAAGGCTTTCAGTCAGTCGCCGAAGACGGCCTCCTCGCATATGACGATCATGACCGGGCTCTATCCCGAAGCGCATGGGCTCGTCAATTGGGATGAGGCGCACAACCGGCTGGGCGTCGGCGTGCCAACTCTGGCCGGCCTGTTGCGCGACGCGGGCTATCGGACGGAGGCCTACACCTGGGGCGGCAATGTGCGGGCCGAGCTCGGGTTCGACCGCGGTTTCGATGTCTACGAGCACGCGCGGGAGGCCGTTTTCGACCGGGCGGGTGAAGCGCTGGAGGAGTTCGCAGCGGCCTCGAGCCCGCCCTTCTTCCTCTTCCTCCATACCTACGAGGTTCACGATCCCTACGCGCCGCCCGCCGAATACGCGGGCCGTTTTCTCGATCCCGAATACTCAGGGCGCATTCCGAGCTCGGAGGAGGAGCTTGGGGCCGCAATTGGTGGGGGCGGCTCGTGGTGGCAGCGCCACCTCGTCTACTGGGGACGCGTCGACCGCAACAGCGACGAAGATGTCACGCGCCTCCGCGATCTGTACGACGCCGCGATCGCATTCGTCGATCAGCAGATCGGTGACTTCCTCGGCCTGCTTGGCCCACTTGGGCTGGAATCCAACACCGTTGTGGTTCTGCTGTCAGACCACGGAGAGGAGTTCTTCGAACACCGCGGCTTCCTGCACGACAACTTGTTCCAGGAGGTCCTGCACGTACCGCTGATGATTCGCTTCCCGGGGGGTAGCGGCCCCTTGGCGCCGCGCCGGGTGGAGGAAGTGGTTCGCCTTGTCGATTTGGCGCCAACGATTCTCGAGCATCTGCAACTGCCAATCCCCGCGCACGTCCAAGGCGCATCGCTCTTGCCGGTGCTGAGGGGTGAGGACACGAGCTCCCGGGCGGTCTTCAGCCAATGGGGTGCGCTGGGCATGAAGTCCATGCGGGTCGGGAACTGGAAGGTTGTTTACTACCCCCAGTCCAGGTTCCTGTTCGATCTCTCGCAAGATCCCTTCGAGCGGCAAAACCTCGCCAAACGGCATCCGGGCCAGGAACGCGGGCTCCACGATTCTCTGGAGCAGATCCTCGCTGAAAGTCGAACGCTGCGCGAGAGCTTGGGGCCAGCGCCGTCTCCGCCCGAGCTCAGCGACGAGGCTCGCAAAGAGTTGAAGGCTCTCGGTTATCTGAATTCGGATGATTGAGACGTTGTGGCCCTTGACCGAAAGCATGACGTGCTTGCAGCACCGGCTTGCAGCGATCAACTTTGCTCGATTAGAGTTGCGCAACCATCGGCTGTTCTGGGACGCTGAGAGTCGGGAGGGATGAGGGCCTTGGCGTGGGTCTCCCAGCTGCGAACCTGGTGGACCGGTGGCGTCGTGCTGACTCTGGTAGCGACTGCGGTCCTATCATCGAACGTGCCGGAGACGCGATTCTTTGGCGACGAAGCCGGCTGGATCCGCGCCGGCTACCAGACCGCGGACCTCTTTCTGGACGGCGACTTTGGTCCCGCGGAACTCTCGACGGTCGGCTACAGCTACGGCAATTTCAACCCGCAGCTCGGAAAGCTCTTGCTCGGGATTCCGCTGGTCCTCTACTCGGATCACTTCCTCGATGGCGCCCGCTTTGTGGGAACGTACTTCAAGTGGCGTTCCCCGGAGAGCTACGAAAACAAAGTCGCAAAAGGGGAGGCGCCTCCTCGGGAAATCCTCGAGCTGGGCCGGTCGATCTCCGCCTTCTACGGTGTCTTGTGCGTACTGATGGTATCCGGCTTCGTTTGGAGGTTCTTCGGTGGCTGGGTGGGGCTGCTCGCGGGTGCCCTGCTTCTGACCACGCCCGTATTCGTCGAAGCATCCACGAGAAGCATGACCGATGTCGAGTACAACCTGCTTCTGGTGGCAGGCCTGCCGCTCATGGCTCGAATCCTGAACAGTCCGTCGAGAAGAAGCGATCTCGTCCTGGCGGCACTGTTTGGTCTCGTTGCGGGCGTCGCGTCTTCGATCAAGATCAGCGGTCTTCCGCTATTCGGGCTGGCCTACGTCCTCCTGCTCGCCATTCGAGAGTTGCAGGATAGACGAGGACTGCGTCGGTTGGCGGAGAACTGCGCACTGTTTGTGCTGGTTGGTGTCAGCTGCATCTATGCTTTGAATCCCTTCTACTGGCCCGAAGTGTCCAAGATCCATCCGTCCGCGGCGGCACGGGAAGCGCGTGCGCTTCTGTTCGAAGGCAAGCGCGTCGAGCTCGGTGCCCCGTTCCTGGTTTACGCGGGCGCCCGCTACGATCGCCGAAGAATCATCGAGCAGTTTCCGCAGCTCTACAATCTGCTTCGACCGCTCGAGTTCCCAGCCCATTACCTGCGTTGGAACACCGATCAGACCCTACAAGCAAGCCGGCACCCGTGGCCGGGACAGCGTCTCCAAGTGATCGCAAGGCGCTTGTTCATCGACTTCACGAGTTTTCCGATGGAGTGGATCTTCCTGCTCTGGGGAGCGGCAAGCTGTTGGGCACGCGTCGTGGCCGAATGGAGGGCTGGGAGGGTGAGCCCGTACCTCGTCCCCCTGTTCTGGTTTGCGTTGAACCTCGCGATCGTGCTGTTGGCGGTTCGCGTGTACGGAGATCGTTACTTCCTTCCAACGGTCATTGCCGAACGGATTCTGGTCGCCGTGGGTCTGTGGAGTGCTCTGGGTTGGCTGCGTGATCGGTTCGGAACGCGCTTCCAGAGCGCCACGGCCGCAGCCCCGGCCGGCGATGACAGCGGGGCTACGCCGCCTTGAGGAAGATTCCGAGCAGGGCATCGAAGCTCGGGATCGGGATCACATCGCCGGGGAGCAGGGCGAGAAAGCGCGGAGCGATGCCGAATTGCAGCTTGGTTCGCTGGTAGATGTAGGATTTCGGGTAGTAGAGCCAGTAGTTGCCGAGCTGCGCCGAGAGACCGCGCTCGCTGAACATGCGTTCGACGGAGGCTCGTGTCCAGAAGTGAAGATGCTCGGGCGGGCTTAGCAACCGCCAGCGACGCCCCAATAGCCGTGCCAACCACGATCCAAAGTCGACTGTCGTCAGGATCAACACGCCGCCCGGCGCCAACACACGGACGAGTTTGTCGGCCACGGCCGCCGGGTCGTGAACATGTTCGAAGGCATCTCCCATATAGACGAGATCGAAGTGTGCTTCGGGGAGCTCCACATCCTCGAAGAAGCCCCGAAAAAAGGCGCGGCCTTTGATGTCGGCCCGGCGCTTGGCCTCCTCGGTGATGTCGACTCCAACCAGCTCCGACGAGCGCCAGCGCTGTTCGACTACGTCGAGGAAGAAGCCATAGGCGCACCCCACATCCAGCACGCGCTCGAAGCTTCTCGATGGATGCTGCCGCGCCACGCGATCCAGCAGGTGCTGATAGGTGCGCTTGAGGCCCGCTTCCAGCTCCCCGTAGTCGGTGCGGTAACCCGCTCCGGCAGGACCGCTGTCGTAGTAGTCGCTGGCGTAGTAGGCGGCGAGCTCGGCTCGGTTGGGCAGGGGCTCCACACGGCCGAGCCCACACGACTTGCAGCGAACGATTGTGAACTCACCCTTCGAGAACGCGAAGCGACAGTCGGCACCACAGGCAATGCAGTGGCCCCAAGTGGCCAAAACCGGCGAATCCGGAGACATGATCGGATGTTATCGCGCGAGCGTCGCGCCGCCTCGCGTCAGAAGTAGCCGTGCACGCGTTCCCAGAACCCAGAAGACGAAAGCCGCGATGACTCTGACGCGAAGATCTTCCGCGCAGCTCGACCGCGGGTTGTGTTCACGAAGGGGGTTCCGAAGCGCGCCCTGGTCTCGCTTCCTGGGTCCGATGCGCTCAGCTTTCGCCGACTGGCTCCAGTTTCCCCTCCGAGAACTGGAATCGCCGTTCGGTGACCTCACCGGAGGAGTCGGGCTTCCCGCCTTCGCTATGCGTTGCCAGGTACGCGACGACCATGCCAGCACCCACCGCCACCCGGTTGACGTGAAGCTGGCCGAGCCGCGTGTTGGCGGCATCCCTCGACGTACCGTTTTCATTGAGCACGGCGTGCAGCGTGTACCAGACTTGATCCGTACCCGGCTCCTCCTTGATCACGACGACCGCGTCCGGGTCTCCATCACCGTCCAGGTCACCCCAGGCGATGCGGTGCATCGAGATCACCACGCGCCCAGTGCCCCCTGCACCCGGTTGACGATAAATTCCGCCCATGAGCTGCGCCCTGCCCTCGGCAGCGAACTCGGACTCATACGCCGCGTTGTTTAGTGCGGTCGAAGTGGCTCGTGCTGCGGGCTCCGTCTTCTCCTGCGGAGCCGGCGCCTCGGCCTGGCCCTGGGCCGGGGTTGGCGTCTGGGCCGGCGACTCCTGCTCCGCCGAGCAGGCGGCGAGGCTTCCGCACAGGAGCGCGAACAACGCCGTCAGCTCCCGGCAGTGCGGAAAGAGTTTGTGCGAGAGGTTGCGAGTGCGCGGAGTGACTGTCCGATCGATTTGTGTCATGGCGATTCACCTTTCGTCTGGTTCCGAACGCGCCGCAATCCTATGTGCCCGAGATGACAAATTCCAGCTTCGAATGTCGACCGGTGCGATTCGGCGACCGCGCCTGCGGTAGGCTCTTGTCATGGGTTTGCGAATCGCCTTCTTCGGGCAGGCTGCCTTCGGCAGGGATGTGCTGGTGCAGCTCGCCGAGGCAGGCCACGGCATCGCGGGAGTGTACGTTCCTCCGGATCGGGGTCGGCCGGACCCGCTGGCCGTCGAGGCCGAGGAGCGGAGCCTTCCACTGTTTCGCCACCAGCGGTTTCGGCGCCGGGGGGCAGCGGTGCCGGAAATCCTGGCGGAGTATCTGGGCCTGGGCGCGGATCTGAATGTGCTCGCCTTCGTGACCGCGATCCTGCCGCGGGAGATCGTCGAGGCTCCAGCCCACCAGTCCATTTGCTTCCACCCCTCCCTGCTGCCGCGCTTTCGCGGGGGCGCCGCTCTGGCCTGGCAGATCATCCAAGGAGAGCGCGAGACGGGCGTTTGCGTCTTCCGGCCCGATGCGGGCGTCGATACCGGCCCGATCCTGATTCAGCGTGGCGGGATTCGGATCGAGGATCACCACAGCGCCGGCACTCTCTACTTCGAGCATCTCTACCCGCTCGGAGTCGAGGCGATGGTCGAGGCGGTCGCCGCAATCGACGCCGGCACGGCCCGCTTCGAGGCCCAGGATGAATCGAAGGCGACGTTCCAGGGCCTGGTGGGAGACACCGAGGCGCGGATCGACTGGTCGAGTGATGCCGTCGAGCTCGACCGCCTGATCCGCGGCTGCGACCCCCAGCCCGGGGCCTTCGCGATGCTCCATGGGGACCGAGTACGTCTCTACGGGGCCCGGCTCGCTTCCCGCGGGAGCTCGCACGAGCCTGGAACCATCATCGGGGTCGAGGATGGCAGGCTGCTGATCGCGGCCCGCGGAGGGCAGATCTCGATCGCCAAGGTCAAGATCGGCTCGACCCCGAAGGCCCCGGCCGCTGAGGCGGGTCTGGCGGCTGGCCAGCAGTTGGAAAGCTGAGCGCCGGGCCAGCGGGACGGAGTCTGGCCGTGCGGCGCTTGACATTTTCGCCCGATGCCTCAACTTTCCGCCTCTTCCGACCGAAGGGGAGCGCCCGAAGTGTTCGGTCGCGGCGCGCCCACGAGGCGGGCCCGCTAGCGGCGGGATGAGCCCCCCAACAGTCATTGGAAGACGGCGCGTCTTCCGCTCGAGGCGCCGCGGATGCCCCGCGGGGCCCTCGGTTGCGGGTTCAAAAGCGGGCTGCCGCACCGATCCACGATTCAAGGGCGCTGGGCGCGATGGATAGCCGAAGCCCCAGCGACCCGTCGAGGCTGAGATGATTCACGACCTCTCCACCATCCGAAACATTGGAATCAGTGCCCACATCGATTCGGGCAAGACGACGCTGACCGAGCGAATCCTTTTCTACACCGGACGAATTCACGCCATTCACGAGGTGAAGGGCAAGGACGAAGTCGGCGCGACGATGGATTCGATGGAGCTCGAGCGGGAGCGCGGAATCACCATCCAATCCGCAGCGACCCACACGCTGTGGAACGGTCATCACGTCAACATCATCGACACGCCGGGTCACGTGGACTTCACGATCGAGGTGGAGCGTGCGCTGCGAGTTCTCGATGGTGCGATTCTGGTCTTGTGCGGCGTGGCGGGGGTTCAATCCCAGTCCATGACCGTCGACCGCCAGATGCGCCGCTACAAGGTTCCGCGCATCGCGTTCATCAACAAGCTCGATCGGTCTGGAGCAAACCCCCAGCGGGTGACGGAGCACCTGTGCGAGAAGCTCTCTCACAACGCGGTCCTGATGCAGCTGCCGATTGGCCTGGAAGCGGCGTTCGAGGGGGTGATCGATCTGATCACGATGACGGCCCAATATTTCGAGGGCGACAGCGGCGAACACGTGGTGACGAAGGAAATCCCGGCGGAGCTGCGGGACGAGGCCGAGATGGCCCGGGAGACGATGCTCGATTCGGTCTCGATGTTTTCCGACGAGCTGATGGAAGCGATCCTGGAAGAAAGGGCCACGGAAGACCAGATTCACGACGCCGTCCGCGCTGGAACCCTCTCGATGGACCTGACGCCCGTCTACCTGGGATCGGCCTACAAGAACAAGGGCGTCCAGCAGCTACTCGACGCGACGAACCGCTACCTGCCCAGTCCCCTCGACATCGAGAATACGGGTGTCGATCTATCGAACGACGAGGCGACGTTGGTGCTTGCCAGCGATCCCAACAAGCCGTTGGTCGCTCTGGCTTTCAAGCTCGAGGATGGCCGCTACGGCCAGCTCACCTACATCCGGATCTATCAGGGGTCGTTGTCGAAAGGCGCCACGATCATCAACCGCCGAACCCAGAAGAAGCACAAGGTCGGTCGCCTGGGACGCATGCACGCGGATTCGATGGAAGACATCCGGGAGGCTGCCGCCGGCGACATCGTGGCGTTGTTCGGTATCGAATGTGCTTCGGGCGACACCTTCACCGACGAATCGGTCCAGGTGTCGATGACTTCGATGCACGTGCCGGATGCGGTGATCTCGGTGGCAATCAAGCCGCTCGACAAGAAGGCCGTCGACAACATGGGCAAAGCGCTCGGCCGTTTCGTGCGGGAAGACCCGACATTCCGAGCGAAGGTCGACCCCGAGAGCAATGAAACCGTGATCTCCGGAATGGGGGAGCTTCACCTCGAAGTCTACGTGGAGCGGATGAAGCGCGAGTACGGCTGTGAAGTCGAAACCGGAGCGCCCCAGGTAGCCTATCGCGAAACGATCTCGCAGCGGGCCGAATTCAATTACACCCACAAGAAGCAGACCGGAGGCTCGGGCCAGTATGGTCGAATCGGCGGCTGGGTGGAGCCCCGCGCCGACGGAGAAGAGGAATTCGATTTCGATAGCCGAATCAAGGGTGGGTCGATCCCCACGGAGTACATTCCCGCGGTCGAGAAGGGCTTCGTCGATTGCCTCGACAAGGGCCGCCTGATTGGCTTCCCGGTCATCGGCATGAAGGTCGTAGTCGATGATGGCAAATCGCACTCCGTCGACTCGTCCGAGATGGCGTTTCGAGCCGCTGCGCGCGGCGCCTTTCGCGAAGTGTACGGTCGCGCCAAGCCAATCGCGCTCGAGCCGGTCATGAAGCTCGAGGTCGAGGGTCCCGTGGAGTTTCAGGGGGCGATCCTGAAGACGATCATGCAACGTCGTGGTACCGTGATCGGAACCACCGAGGCGCCGGGTACATCCCGCATCGAGTCCGAGGTGCCGCTCGCCGAGATGTTTGGCTACGCGACCGATCTCCGTTCCATGACTCAGGGCACGGCGGAGTTCACGATGGAATTCGCGCGGTATCTGCCGGCCCCGTCCGAAGTTCAGAAGGAGTTGAAGGAGAAGTTCAGCTCCAAGATCCTCGACGACGACGAATAGACAGGGGGGCTGATTTGTATCGAAAATTCTTGAATGCCCGGAGCCCGTTGCGTCTGCTGGAGAAGGGGCTGCAAGGGGGCTTGGGGCCGGGCAATCTGGGCGTGGTGATTGCAGGTCACGGCGTCGGGAAGACCTCTTTCCTGGTGGGTGTCGCCCTGGACGAGCTCCTGCGCTCTGGCCGGGTGCTTCACGTTTCGATGGCGCATACGGTGACGCACATTCGGGACCACTACGACACGGTGTTCGAGGAGCTCGCAGCAACTACACATCTGGAGGACGGGGCGCGCGTCCATGTCGAAGTCGATCACGGCCGCAGTATTCGCGTCTACCCCCGCAACTCGCTCACAACCGCGAAGCTACGCGAAGCCGTCAAGATCGAAACGGAAGCGGGAGGCCCGCCGTCGCTGGTAGTCATAGAAGGTCTCGATTTCGAGACGACCTCGCGCGAAGACTTCCTCGATCTCAAGGCGCTAGCCAAGGATCTGGCCGCGGAGATCTGGTTGTCGGCCTCCTCCAGCGACGAGAAGATCGAAGCGCCGCCGCCGAGTATCGAGCGCATGGGCGATCTGGTGAGCGTCGTTCTGGCGTTGGAGCCCGGGGGTGAAACGGTCCTTCTGCGAGCACTGAAGGACCACGACAACCCCGACCTCTCGGATCTCCACGTCGCTCTCGACCCGCGCACGCTGCTGCTGATTCGACACTAGGAGCGAGGCGCGAACGAGCGCCGACCCCCTTAGCTCTGAAACTCCGACAGCTTGTCTCGGTATTGACTTCGCAAGGCGTTTGCCTCGAGCCGGGTAAAGCCGAGCTCTTCGGCGATTGCGACGATTTCGGCGCTCTCCGTGGTCGAGATCGTGCCGTCCGCGGCGGCCACCGCGTACAGGCATTGGAGCAATTCCGCCCGCTGCTCTCGGCTAGAAAGGGCGCGGAACTCGCGTGTCACGATGTAGTTCTCGGTGCCGCCGAGCAATCGGGCCTGCGATTTGGCGATTTCGACCGCCAGCGCAACTTCGCCGTCGGATAGGCCGGACAATGAAGCGAGGGACCGCTCCATTTCGCGCGTCTCGGTCTCGTCGAACTCGAGATCCGCATGGGCGACCCGTGCCAGCACGTAGGCGAACGCCGCCAGGAACTTGGCGCGCTCGGCATCGAGCTGCTGGAGCTTGGCCGCGATGCGACGGACCGACGCGGTGTCGCCAGACTCGCGTTTCTGATCGGAATCTCCACCCAGGCCTAGGAAGCGCAGCAGCGACAAGGATTTCCTCCTCTCCGATCTCACTCGCCAGCGAAGTACTCACGCGTTCCCTGGGATTCGATCGCTTCCGCGATGCGTCTCAGGGCGACGGTGTACGCGGCGCGCCGTAGCGATCCGCCCTCCTGCTGTTGAATCGACCAGATCTCGGCAAACGCTCCGGACAAGATGTCGTGGAGGCGCCCGCGCACCTCATCGAGGGTCCACACAAAACCCTGTAGATTCTGGACCCACTCGAAGTAGCTTACGGTGACACCACCCGCGTTGGTCAACACATCGGGCAGCACGACGATTCCGCGCTCGTGGAGCTGCTGGTCCACATCGCCGACGATCGGGCCGTTGGCGACTTCTGCGATGATCGGCGCCCGGATGCGGTCGACGTTCTCGCGGGTAATCACACCCTCGAGCGCCGCAGGAATCAAGAGGTCGACATCGAGCTCCAACAGCTCTTCGTTGGAGATGGTCTGATGCTCGACGAGCTCGCAGATCGAGCCGTCGCAGTAGACACCGCGTAGCTTTCGGGTGTCTTGCTTGTTCTGATAGAGGCTCTCGACGTCGAATCCTTTCTCGGAAAAGATCCCGCCCTTGGAATCGCTGACTGCGACGATCTTGTATCCAGCACCGTCGAGCAGGTGCGCGACGTGATAGCCCGCGTTACCGAAGCCCTGGAGTGCCACACGGGTTTCTTCCGGGACGATTCCCTTCTGCTTTGCAAACTCCTGGATCACGATGAATGCGCCCCGTCCCGTCGCCTCATCTCGGCCGAGGCTGCCCCCCAGCGCAATCGGCTTTCCGGTGATCACCGCCGGTGACTTGACGCGCTTGATCGCTTCGTACTCGTCAGCCATCCAGCCCATGATCCGGGCGTTGGTGTAGACGTCGGGTGCAGGAATATCTACCGCCGGCCCGATGAAGTCTGCCATTGCGCGCATGTAGGCGCGCGAGAGTCGCTCGAGCTCCATCGGCGAGAGCTGCTTCGGGTCGATGATCACGCCGCCCTTTCCGCCGCCGTAAGGAATCCCGACCACGGCGCACTTGATGGTCATCCAGAGCGCGAGCGCCTTCACCTCTTCCTGCGTAACACCCGGGTGGAAGCGGATCCCGCCTTTGGTGGGCCCGAGGGCATCGTTGAAGCGGCAACGAAATCCAACGAAGTGCCGCGTGGAGCCGTCGTCCATCCGTATGGGAAGATCGGCCATCAGCACGGCCTTGGGCTGGCGCAGAGCGTCGATGACCTCGGGCGCAACCCCGGCCTCCTTGCCGATGCGCTCGACCCTGGCTACCGCGTCGTCGAATACGTGATCGTCGGCCATGGCTTGTCTTCCTCTAGGGCGGAGCGGGGGACTCGCGCCGCGCAGTCTAACCGGATTCCGCGTCCTTGGGTGGCTCCCCAGACGAAGGCCCGTTGACGGCCGGGCTCGAGCTGATCTAGGTTGAACGCGATGAAGCGCCGACACTTCGCAAGCAAGACCGGAATCATCCTGGGCGGGCGCCTCGCGCCGAATTCGGGCCTCCAGAGGGACACGTGTGTCCAGAATCCGGGAGGCGCCGCAACGCTTCGCTAGCCAAGACTGCTAGATCTCTTGCCGAGCGGCCTTCCGGAATATAGCCGGGAGGCCGTTCGCGTTTCCGGCAGCCGGCCTCTTGGAACGACCGCGCCCGAAACGGCGCACGATGAGGATCTGACGTGCACGTTCTCGATCTCTCGCAGGTGGGCCTGAGCCCTGCCGGCCATCCACTGTTTCGCCAGGTGGACTGGAGGGTGGGTGGGAAAGAGCGTATCGGCCTGGTAGGGCCGAACGGAGCCGGCAAGAGCAGTCTTCTCCGGCTGATGGCGGATGTCCTGCGTCCCGACGAAGGCGAAGTTCGCAGGCGTCGCGGCGCAACGGTCGGGTATCTCCCGCAAGAGATCCACTTCGGAGCGGGATCGACGTTGCTCGATCAAGCGATGGATCCGCCTCCGGCACTCGCGACGGTGGAATTCGAACTGGGCCAGATCGGCGAGGCTCTGGCGGACCCCGCCGTCTACCAGCACCCGAAGCGATTGGAGCGAGTCCTGCTCCGCCAGGAAGAGGCGCTGGCACGGTTCGACGCGCTTGGCGGCACCGAACACCCGGGGCGCGTTCGCGCGCTGCTCGCCCACTTCGGATTCCGCGAAGCAAACCATCACGAGCCGGCCAACGGATTGAGTGGAGGTCAGAAGAAGCTGGTCGCACTGATCGCTCTAGCGATTGCAAAACCGGATCTCCTCTTGCTCGACGAGCCCGACAATCATCTCGATTGGCAGGCGAAGATCCAGCTCGAGCGCTTCATTCGCGACTACCCCGGAAGCGTGATCGTGGTTTCGCACGATCGATACCTGCTCGACTCGACGGTGGACCGGATCGCTGAGCTCGATGCCGCGCGGTTCGAACTGTTCAAGGGGAACTACAGCGTCTACTCGACCGAACGCGAGCTTAGACGGCTTCATCAGCAGCATCATCACGCCGCCCAGCAGAAGGAGATCGCGAGAATCGAGGCATCGATCGCGCGCTTCGAGCGTTGGGCCAGCATGGTGGTCAACGAACGTCACATCAAGCAGGCGCGCAGCCGACGCCGGGGCCTCGAACGCATGCAGGAGCGGGGCGAAATCGTCGAAAAGGTGCGCGAGGCCCGAGCCATGGGCTTGGTGCTCGAGGGGGGCCGGGGTAGTCGCAAGGCGCTCGAGCTCGAGGGGATTTCGATGAGATTCGGCGATTCGGTGATTTTCGCCGACGTCGATCTGCTGCTTCGCCACGGCGAGCGCGTGGGGCTGGTCGGCCCGAATGGCTGCGGCAAATCGGTGCTGCTGAAGGTGATCATCGGCGAGCTCCAGCCCGTGGCGGGCCGGGTGAAGATCGGCCCGAGCACCCGGGTTGGTTACTACTGCCAGGAACACGAAACACTGGGGCCCTGGCTCGATCGTACGCCCTTGGACCTGATTCGGGACACGTCTCCGGTCGCAGAGGGAGCGGCGGTCTCGTTCCTGATGAAGTTTCTCTTTCGTTACGATCAAGTGCGCCAGCCGATCGCGGCGCTGAGTGGCGGAGAGCTGAGTCGCCTCCAGCTTGCGCGCCTGGTGTTGCAGAAGCCGAATCTGCTGTTGCTCGACGAACCGACCAACAACCTCGACATCCCTTCCGCCGAGGCGCTCGAGTCAGCCCTCGAGGATTTCGAGGGCACCCTGCTGGTGGTTTCCCACGATCGTTACTTTCTCGACCGCGTGGTGGATCGGGTGATCGAGCTCGATGCCGGGGCGCTGGCCGTGTTCGAGGGTGGGTATACGGATTATCTGATGGAGAAGGAGCGGGGCTCGGCATAGGGCTGGTTGCGCGCTCGATCGTGGCGGCGCGCGGGTGGAGAAGGGCACCTAGAACGCGCAGTCGGTGGCGCCGCCGTCGATGCGGAAGTTGGCGCCGTTGATGGCTGCGGCGGGTTCGCTTGCGAGGTAGGTGACGAGGCTCGCAACCTCTTCGATCTCGGCGATGCAGCCGGGCGACCCGCCGAACGCGTCGCGCAGTGCCTCCTTGCGCACGGTCTCCCAGTCTTCTCCCCAGCCCTTCCGCTTCGCGCGTTGTAGGAGCTGAGATTTCACCTCCGCCGTCGCAATCAATCCCGGACTGACCACGTTCGCCGTGATGCCTGTACCAGCGAGCTCCTTGGCGAGACTCACGCACAGGTTGGGCAGGGTTGCCTTCGACGCGTAGTAGTGGGGCATGCGCGCCGCCGGCCGCGTGGAGCCCACGGTTCCGAGCCAGACGATTCGACCCCAGCCGCGCTCTCGCATCCCGGGCACAAAGGCGCTCACGAGTCGGATGCCGGAGAGCACGTTCTTGTGGTAGATCTCGACCCAATCGTCGGTCGTCGTTTCGAGCCAACGGCCGGGCTCTGCGACACCGTAGTTGTTGATGAGGATGTCTATCCCGGCGAAGCTCGAGAGGACAGAGGTCACCAGCTCATTGGCTCCGGTATCCGTGGTGATGTCTCCGACCACCGGGTCTGCGGCGAGCCCGGCGGCGCGCAGGCGCTCGACCACTGGGTCTGCCTGGCCCGGCTCGAAGCCGTGAACCAGCGCCCGTGTGCCCTCCCGGGCGAGAGCCTCGGCAATGCCGGAACCCGTGCCGCGGTAGCTACCGGTGACGAGGGCCACCTTGTGATCGAGGCCTAGATTCAAGTGGTCTCTCTGGGTCTGTGCTGAGTTGCCGAAACGCTGGCAGGTCTGCGCGGGTTCAGCCTTGCAGCGCCCGAATTCGTTCCCGCTGTTCGTCCTCTGTGCCGACTGCGAACGTGCAGGCGACGCGCTCCAAGAGACTGCCCCAGCGTTTCTGCAGCGATACCACTACCTCATCAGGCGACGCCACGACTGCGAAGGTCTCCAGCATCTCGTCGCTGATGCGAGTGGCCATCTCGTCCCATAGACCGCGTTTGGACAGCGCGGTGAGTTCCGGTTGAAGCTCCCCCCACCCGTGGAGCTCGAGCACCGGCCGATAGGCTGGAGTCGAGGCGTAGAACGAGATCTGTTTGCGGACGGCGTCACGCGAGGCCGCAGTCGCCGCCTCGTCGGCCCCGGTTACCACGAAGGTGGGGCAGGTGATGCTGAAGTTCTGGCGCGAGCGCCCGGCACGCTCCAGTCCAATTTCGAGCGAAGGGAGCGTCACTTTGTGGAAGTAGCGCTCGGTCGTGAAGGCGTGTGCGATCAATCCATCCGCTACCTCACCGGCCACCTGGGTCATCAAGGGCCCCACGGCGGCCAGGTAAACGCGCGGCGGGCCGAACTGCTTCTCGGTGGGCGTGAACATCGGCGTCATCAGCGTGTGAGAGTAGAACTCGCCACGAAAATCGAGGGGGATGCCCTCGTACCAGTTGGCCCAAATCGCGCGCATGGCGAGGATGAACTCGCGCATTCTCGCGGCCGGCTTCGACCAGGGCATGCTGAAGCGCTTGGTGATGTGCGGTCGGATCTGCGACCCCAGTCCGAGGATGAAGCGTCCCTTCGAGAACGCGTTGAGATCGTGCCCCAGGTTTGCGAGCGTCATCGGACTGCGAGAGAAGGCCACGGCGATCGAGGTCATCAACTCGATCCGATCGCTGTGCTCGGCCGCCAAGGTGAGGGGGAGAAAGGGGTCGCTCGACGTCTCGGCAGTGATCGCCCCGTCGTAACCGATCTCTTCCAGCTCCCGGACTCGACGGGGAATCTGGGCCAGGTCGCCGAACAATCCCGCATCCACCTTCATTGCGCTTCCTCCAGAGACTGGGTGCTTGCCGTCTCATTATAGACGGAGCTGCGCAACGATCGAGACCAGAGGTGCACCGAGGGGCGGCGAGGGAGGCTCAATCCAACAGGCCGCCTCGGCTCAGCACCTCGCTGACCATCTGCCCATAGAACGCCAATCCCCGCATGGACGGATGGTGGTCTCGCGGGAAGTCCCCCGAGAGTTCCTCGGGGTTCTCGACGGGAAGCGTGACGTGTTCCAGCGTGCGCCGGATCGGCTCCTCGTGTAGCTGCTCGAGGCTTCGCCACAAGCTTGTGTCTCTGGCGCTGGTGGGGATCACCTCCTGACCCATCGCGATCTCTGCGTAGTAGGCGAGATGCACGAGCGCGACCGGAATCTCCAGCTGTCGAATCGCTTCGAACGCCTCCACCATCTTCCGATCCTGGCTGAACGACTCGAGCCCGTGACGAGGGTTCTGGGCCGGCTTGAGTCGGGCAATGTTGGTGTGGGTCGGATTGCCACGCACGATGGCATCGAACAAGAAGGACTGCGAAGTGCTCCATGGGTCGGCGAGTGGGCTACCCCGGCCACGGGCCTGGCGACGGCGTTGCTCGATGGATGTCGCGATTGGATCGTCTTCGATCCCCGCAAGTCGGGCTTGCCGACACCAGCTCTCATCTGCATCGGGTTGGACGATCGCGGTCTCGGCCGCGACATCGAGCTTGGGTTGGCGGTTGGGAGAGAGGCTGGTGAGCACGCGCTCAGCCCCATCGAACTGACCCGCGACGCGCCAGGACCGCGCCCGCGTGAGGTCATCGGTGATGAAGGCGATGACGGCGAGGTCGGGTTGCCATTCGGGCAGCTTGATGCGCGCCATGTCGAGCATCTGGAGCAAGCCGCTTGCATCTCGTGCGAAATTCACGACGTGAACCGATCGACCGGTTCGCGCCTCGAGCTCGTCTTGCAGAAAGTCTGGCCAGGTTACGTTCGTCCCGTCAGCGAGCTGGCGAGGCTGGGAGGTCCAGGAATCACCGAAGACGAGCAGCTTGAGATCCGCCTCGGAATAGCTTCCCTTGATCCGACCGACGTTGCCGCGCTCGTTGGCGTGCCAGCGCCAACAAGAGACCACGGCGCCTCCCGCGATCGACCCGCCCTGGGTCGCGCCCGGCCGATAATCCCAGCCGTAGTCCTCGTTGTAGACCCAGGGAGATTGCTGGAAGTAGTCCACGTGCAGTTTGGACGGATGAAAGCGGGCCGGCTCGGTCCGGTAGAGGTGGTAGCGGTAGGCGGCCTCGGCGCCAGCGAGGCTCAGGAGGAACGCCGACAGTCCCAGCAGAAGGTTTGCCGGGCTGAACCGCGCCGAAGGTCCGGCCATTTTCCCCCCTGCGCGCCCGGGATCTCTTGGGGGGCCGGCGCGTCCTTCTCTTATCGGCGGTCGGCGGATCGGGCTTAGACGGTCGGCGGCTTCGGTCTCGTCGGATGAATGGCGTCGAACGGCGAGGTGCTCCTCCGGTCCGGCGGGAGGGTCGGGGCCGATGGGGGGCCCCGTGCTCAAACATGCTCGCCGCTTCTCGACGGGGGCGACGCGGACTGGGTTGCGCGGCTGCGCAACTGCGCGCGGGGCCCCCCATCGGCCCCGACCCTCCCTTGTAGTTCGCGATGATTTTTCGGCGCGGCTTCGGGTGTTGGGCTTTCTTGGGGTCGCTAGCGGCGTCGGAAGGACATGAAGTGTTGGAGAAGGCGGTTCATTCTGGGGGTGACTCGTGTTCGCGTATAGGCACCCGCGGCTCGTTTGAGGGCCTCGGCTTGGGTGGGGTAGGGGTGGATGGTCTTGAGGATGGCTCCGAGTCCCAAGCCGTTGGCCATCGCCAGAGTTACCTCGCTGATCATCTCGCCCGCGTGGGCAGCGACGATGGTTGCGCCGAGAATCCGATCGCTGCCTGGCTTGAGGTGAAGCTTGACGAAACCGTCGTCCTGACCGTCCGTGACCGCCCGATTGACCTCCGAGAGTGGCACCTCGAAGGTGGCGAGATTCACGCCCTGCTCGGCGGCGTCGGATTCTGTGAGACCGACGTGGGCTACCTCGGGGTCCGTGTAGGTGCACCAGGGCATCACCAGCGAGCTGAGCTTGCTGGTCTTCAGGAACAGCGCGTTCTGTACCACGATCTTCGCGGCGGCGTCGGCCGCGTGGGTGAACTTCCACGCCATGCAGACATCGCCGGCAGCATAGATCCGCGGGTTGGTGCTCTGGAGGTAGTCGTTCACGTGGACGCCGGTTCGATCGTCGTAGTCGACGCCGACGCCATCGAGGTTCAAGTCCTCGACGTTGGGCGCGCGACCCACCGCCACCAAGATGGCGTCGACCTCTACACTTTCGGCGGCTCCCATCGCGCAGGTCCAGTGGAGCCGGCGCGCAGCGCTGGTGGATTCCACCTTCTGCAGATTGCAGTCGAGGATCAGTCGGATTCCCTCTCGCTCGAAGCGGCTCTGCACGATCTTCGCGGCATCCGCGTCTTCGCGGGGCAGGATGTGGCTGGCCCGATCAAGTACGGTGACCTCGCTGCCGAGCCGGCGAAAAGCCTGAGACAGCTCCGAGCCGATCGGACCGCTGCCGATCACGCCCAGCCTTCGGGGCCGTTCGGTGAGTTCGAAGATTGTCTCGTTGGTCAGGTACCCGGCCTCCTCGAGGCCGGCGATTGCGGGAGCAGCGGCACGCGCGCCAGTGGCGATGACCGCCTTCTTGAATCGGAGCCGCGCGCCGTCCACCTCCAGGGTTTCGGAGTCCGCGAATCGCGCCTGGCCGAGAAATACGTCTACGCCGAGCTCATCCCGGTAGCGGAGGACGGAGTCTTCGCGGCTGATTCGGGCGCGAATCCGGCGCATTCGCTCCATCGCCGCGCCGAAGTCGGCGTCTCCGGCGGCACCTGCTCCCAGACCGAGCCGCCCGCTCAGGCGGGACTCTTCGACCAGGCGCGCCGCGCGAATCACGCTCTTCGAGGGCACACAACCGACGTTCAGGCAGTCGCCACCCATCAGATGCCTTTCGACCAACGCAACCTTCGCGCCAAGCCCCGCAGCGATCGCGGCTGTGATGAGGCCGGCGGAGCCAGCCCCGACCACGACCAGGTTGTAGCGCTCAGTCGGCGTCGGATTGGACCAGTCCGAGGGGTGAACGTTCGCCAGCAGCTGTAGGTTGTGCTCGTCGGCGGGAAGGACGCTCGGTTGGGGCTTCGTCACGCGATCTACCTCTGGCTCCGAATTCAATCGACGCTGGCTTCGGCCAGCGAGCGGCGTGCGATGCGCGTCACGAGAGCGGTGACGGCGACGGTTGCGGCCAATCCCAGCACCATTACGACGTAGTAGCCGGAGCCGCGCGCGACGTTCGGATCGCCGGCGAGCATCGCCACGTCACCGGCAATTTTCCCCGAGTACACGTACAAGATGGTTCCCGGAATCATTCCGACGGATGCGGTCAGGTAGTCGCCAAGCGAGACACGGGTGAGTCCGAGTGCGTAGTTCAACGCGTTGAAGGGAACCACCGGGGTGAGACGCAGCAGGAATACGATCTTGCGCCCTTCCTGCCCCACGGCCCGGTCGATTGCCGAAAACTTTGGGCTGCTCGCCATGCGCCGTTCGACGACCGAGCGTGCCAGGTAGCGCGACACGACGAATGCGAGGCCGGAGCCAACGGTTGCCGCGACGAAGACGTAGATCACGCCGTGCAGCAAACCGAAGATTGCCCCGGCGACCAACGTGAGCAGCGAGGCCGGAACGAACGCCACTACCGCAATCGTGTAGGCTGCGACGAAGACCAGCGGGCCCCAGAAGCCGAGTCCGTCCACCCACTGGGCGAAGGGTTGGATGTAACCCCCCGCCAGCCTTCCCAGCGCGAGCAGAGCGGCGAGCCCGACGAACCCCGCGGCGATCTTTGCGAGCGGCAGGGGTTGGCTTGCCTGCTCTCGATCGATCCCGTTCGCGTTCAAATCCGGTGCTCCACTCGATCCACCTCATCTCCCAGGGTTTCAGCCAGGGACCACATCAGCGCAGCGCTCCCCCACAGCTGGATCCCGCCCCGGCCGTACAGCCAAAGCAATGGTTCTCAGTCGAGATCGGTTCTCCCTCGAGCTCGGCCAGGTTCGAGATATCCCAGATGCTGCGGGCTCGTCGGCCCAGGGGCAGATTCAGCATCTGGTTGAAATCGCAGTCGTGCAGGCGGCCGTCGTAGCCAACCGAAACCAGCCTACGGCACATCAGCTCCGGGATCGTATCCGGATTGAAGTGGCTCACCAGCAGCCTGTGGTACCGCTCGGCCTCTCCCGCTCTGGCCAAGCTGCGCGCAAAGCGCCTGATCGGCATGTTGGTGATCGCGAACAACCGATTGAACTCGATCCCGAAGCGCTCGCGGAGCTCGCTCCGATAGCTTGCCTCCAGCTCGCCCTGGGGGGGAGGAAGCGTTGCGCCTGCCGGGTTGAAGACCAGGTCGAGAAGGAGAGGCGATCCGGGGCGCCCGTAGCCGAGGCTTCCCAGGCGGCGAAGTGCCTCGATGCTGCGCTCGAACACGCTTCTCCCCCGCTGGCGATCGACAGGTCCCGGCTCGGTGCACGGAAGCGATGCGATGATCTGGACTTCCCGTGCCGCCAGGAATTCGCCGGTGTCTTCCTGACCTGGCTCGAGAAGAATGGTGAGATTGCAGCGGTCGATCACTTCGAGACCCAAGGCCCGCGCGCCGCTCACCAGGGGGCGGAAGTTGGGATTGAGTTCTGGGGCTCCGCCCGTCAGGTCGAGCGTCTCTACACCAGGGCTTTTCGCCAGGACGGCGAGCACTTGCTGGGCGGTAGCGGCCTCCATCACCTCCTTGCGATTGGGTCCGGCCTCGACGTGACAGTGACGGCAGGCGAGATCACAGCGCCAGCCGACGTTCACCTGAAGTGTCGTCGGCGGTCCGCGACGAAGGGGCGCAAGACCGCGGCGGCCGAGCGCGTCTTCGAAAGCGCTCGCAGCCGCCGAATCGTTCGTTGCCAGCTCGTTGCCGGGCCGTCCCATTCCCCCAACCCCCAGTCTCTCGATCCCCACGTCGTCCAAAGCCCCCTCGTCCGAGCGTTGCCATGGCGCGACTCGCGCCGATCGCGGGCATCCAACCGCAACTGCGAGGTATACGATTCCTGGGCCCGCGCAGTTACCAGTACCGGAGCGAGGGGAGGGAAGCGAGGTTGGAAGCCCGCTCCTCCGCCGGCGGACGACAATCCGCTATGCTGCTGCCGCGCCTCCAAGCAGGCGATCTGGCAACCCGGGCGCTCCCCACCGCGATCCCCCAGCGGCTCGGCGTGAGCAGCGCCCCTGAACAGGCGAGCGCGCTTCATTCCCAGCAGGCCGAGTGATCGAACCGTTTCGAGAAACTCGTCTCAGCGTCACGTCAGCGCCGGTTGCGCGTCTGGCATCCGCTGACCAGGAGCGCCGCTCGCGAGGAGCTAATTCGATGGAAGACATTCGCTACGACGGCCGGGTAGCCATCGTGACGGGAGCCGGTGGAGGCCTGGGCAGAACCTATGCGCTCGCGCTCGCTTCGCGCGGTGCGAGCGTGGTGGTGAACGACCTCGGTGGTGCCAGCGACGGCACCGGCGGCGGCAGCACCATGGCAGATTCGGTCGTTAAGGAGATCAGCGAGGCTGGAGGCAAGGCCGTCGCCAACTTCGATTCGGTCGCCACTCCCGAGGGCGGCGAGGCGATCGTGAAGACGGCGATCGACAACTTCGGCAAGGTCGACATCGTGATCAACAACGCGGGCATCCTGCGCGACAAGACATTCGCGAAGTTGACGCCGCAGGATCTCGAGATCGTACTCGACGTGCACCTGAAGGGCGCCTTCTTCGTCACCCAGCCCGCCTTCCGCTCCATGAAGGAGAACAACTACGGACGCATCGTCTTCGCGGCTTCCGGCGCCGGAGTCTTCGGCAACTTCGGGCAGTCGAACTACGGGGCGGCCAAGATGGGCCTGGTCGGACTGAGCAACGTTTTGGCCATCGAGGGGGCGAAGTACAACATCAAGTGCAACGTGATCACGCCGATTGCCAAGACCCGGCTGACCGAGTCCCTGCTCGGACCGCTGGCTGGCGCACTCGCCCCCGAATTCGTCACCCCGTTGGTCGCCTACCTGGTTTCGGAGAACTGCGAGCTGACCCACGAAATTTTCGACGTGGGAGGCGGACGCTATGCGCGCGTCTTCGTCGGGCTGGGCCGGGGCTGGACCGCACCCAAGGGAGGTGCTCCCTCGGTCGAAGACATCCGTGACAACCTTTCGGAGATCCGCAGCACCGAGGGTTACGCGATTCCGGCGAGCATTGCCGACGAGATGAAGGCCGTAGCCGAGAGCTTGAAGGGGTAGAACATGCCGATCGATGCCGAGAAAGCCCTGGGAGCCAAGATTGCGGAAGCGACCTACAGCTGGACTCGGGATCAGGTGATTCTCTACCACCTCGGAGTGGGTGCCGGGGTACCCGCGACCGATCCGGGGGAGCTGGAGTACACCTACGAGAAGAACCTCAAGGTTCTCCCCAGCTACGGCGTGATTCCGGTCTTCGGATCGTTGGTGAGCCTCGGCTCGATCCCCGGGCTGCAATTCAACATGGCCACGTTGCTCCACGGTGAGCAGGACCTCGAAATCCATCGGCCGATTCCCACCCGCGGTACGATCCAGAGCGCTGGCGAGGTCGTGGGAATCTATGACAAGGGGAAGGCGGCCCTCGTGGTGCTGGAGGTCAAGTCGAGAGATGAAGCCGGCGAGCCGCTCTTTACGAATCGCTTCTCACTCTTTCTGCGGGGTGAAGGGGGTTTCGGCGGGGAGTCCGGACCCAAGGCGGGCAACCAACCGCCGGAGCGGGAGCCCGACGGCGTAGTGGAGTCGCCGACCCTGCCACAGCAGGCGCTGGTCTATCGCCTCTCCGGCGACAAGAATCCGCTGCACGCCGATCCGGAGTTTGCAAAGCTGGGAGGCTTCGATACCCCCATCATCCACGGCTTGTGCTCGTATGGGATCGTCTGCAAGGCGATCGTCGACGACGCACTTGCTGGAGACGTTGGTCGAGTCGCACGCTATCAGGTGCGTTTCGCGGGTGTCGCGTTCCCAGGAGAGACCTACGTGACGTCATACTGGAAGCAGGACGACCAGATCCTGATCCAGGCGTCCACCAAAGAGCGCGGAGCGCCGGTGATCACGAACGCCGCGATCACGGTCCGCAGCTGACGATCCCCGCTGGTGGCCGACGGCTCCGCCGTCGCGCCCACCGCGGTTCGTCCGGCTCCTGACCGGGGTTACTGCGTGGTGATCGTGGCGGTTTCGATCACCAACTTCTCTTTCGGCTTGCCGCGTTGGCTACCCGCGGCCTCGAGCTGCTTGACAGTCTCCATACCCTCGACGACTTCGCCAAAGATCGTGTGCTTGCCATCGAGGTGCGGCGTGGCGACGAACGTGAGGAAGAACTGGCTGCCGTCGGTGCCGGGCCCGGAGTTGGCCATGCTCAGCTTGCCCGGTGCGTCATGCTTCACGTTGGAGTCGAATTCACCGGCGTACTTGTAGCCGGGCCCGCCGCGCCCGGTACCGGTCGGGTCTCCGCCTTGGGCCATGAAGCCCTGGATCACGCGATGGAAGACCACGTCATTGTAGAATCCGAGTCGCGTCAAGTAGATCGTGCTCGAGACGTGCATGGGGGCGACATCGGTCATCAGCTTGATCTTGATCTCGCCTTTGGTGGTGTCGAGATTCCAGAAGTAAGTGGTTCCCGCCTCGAACTCGGCTTGCGGAGGCTGCTTCAGCCGGGTCTTCCAGCCTGGGTGGGTCTTGTCGATCTGCTGCTCGGCAATGAATGCATCGATTTCTGCCAAGGCCGGGTCCTCCGGTTCAGCCGCTGCGCTTGCGGCGAGCGAGCAGAGTACCCCGATGGCAAGGGGAATGCTGCGGGGGCGGAAACTCGTTCGCTTTCGTCGCTGGTTCATGGCGCGCTGCTCCTCCCAAGGGATCACTGTTTGGCGGGCACCGAGGCTAGCTCGAAGCGTCTGGCTTTTCGATCCCACAACATCTTGATATCTCACCGAAATATGATCTGGCGCCGAACCTTTTCGGAGGTCGGCTCAGGTCGGTCTTGCCACACCAGGACAGCTTCGAGCGCCTGGAACCGAACTCCTAGCGCGACTCTCGCCCACGCCGACGGCTTGGATAGAGATCCGACGCCACGTCCGGGCTGGCCCGCCAGCGATGTGT
>CAXMOC010000081.1:0-16695 GCA_964194865.1 uncultured Opitutales bacterium
TGACGGATCCCCAGTCTTATGGAGGCGATGAATCGTGAAGTTCGGGCTTACCGGCTTTGGGGCGACGTCGATGGTCGGTCTCGACATCGGCTCGTCTAGCGTGAAGGCCGTCGAGATCTCCATGAAGGGGAATGGCCAACCGTTCGAGCTCACCCATCTGGGTGTGGCGAAGTTGCCCGCAGAGGCAATCGTGCAGGGCGCCTTTCTGAACTCCGGCGCCATTGCAGAGACGGTTCGAGAGGCACTCGACGATGGCAAGATCAAATCCAAGAACGTTGCGGCGGCGGTATGCGGTCACTCGGTGATCGTGAAGAAGGTCAGCCTTCCCGTGATGACGCGCGACGAGCTCGACGAGCAGATCCGCTGGGAGGCAGAACAATACATTCCCTTCGACGTCAACGAGGTCAACCTGGATTTCCAGATCCTCGAATCTACCGGCGGCGAAGCACAGATGGACGTCCTCCTGGTCGCCGCCAAGAAGGATCTGATCGACGACTACGTTCAGGTCATCAACGAAGCGGGGCTGACCCCTACGACGATCGACGTCGCGGCCTTCGCGGTCGAGAACGCCTACGAGGCCAACTATGACGTCAACCCGGAAGAGGTCGTCGCGCTGGTGAACATCGGCGCTCAGGTAGTCAACATCAGCATCGTCTCCGGGGGCGCTCCCGCGTTTACGCGCGACATCACGACCGCAGGCAATCAGTACACCGAGGAGATCCAGAAAGCGCTCACGATCAGCTTCGACGAGGCCGAGCGGATCAAGCTCGGAAGCGATCCCCTGGACTCGAGTCACGAGGTGGTCCCCCAGGAGGTCGAGCAGGCGATGCGCTCGGTCACGGAGACCGTCGTGAGTGAGATCAGTCGCTCCCTGGACTTCTTCGCCGCGACCACGGCCGACAGCCGGATCGAACGGGTGTTGCTTTCTGGCGGGAGCTCCAAGGTCTCCGGCTTCGAAGCAGCTTTTCGGGAGAAGACCGAACTTCCGGTCGAATTGCTCAACCCGCTGGCGCGGATGGTTCCGAATTCGAGATTTGACAGCGAGATGCTCAGTGACCTGGCGCCCTCTCTGGGTGTGGGCGTTGGCCTCGCGATGCGACGGGTGGGCTCGTAATGCTGCAGATCAACCTACTTCCCGTACGAGAGGCCCGCCGCAAGGAGGATCTCCGCCAGCTGTTGATGCTGTCGACCTTCATGTTGCTGCTGGTCGGTGCTGCGATCGGGTTCATCCATTCGAATCTCTCGGAAGAAATTTCGTTGTCGAATGGGCGAATCCACCAGATGCAGCGCGACATCGACCAGTACAAGCCGCAGCTCGATCAGGTGGCAGCGTTTCGGGCGAAGAAGTCCGAGCTCGAGAACAAGATCGGCGTGATCGAGGGACTCGATCAGGCCCGAAGCGGACCGGTACGGCTCTTGAGCGAACTCGCATCCCGAACGCCCGAGCGGCTCTGGCTTACGTCTCTGTCCACGAAGGGAAGCGTGATCATGATGAAGGGCCAGAGCCTTGATAACGATCTGCTGGCTCTATTTCTGCGAAGGCTCGGCGAGTCCGCCTATTTCGATGACGTGGACCTCGACAAGACCGAGCTTGGGAACCAGCGCGGCGGGCTTCGGCTGATGAACTTCAGCGTCCGTGCTGTGCTGGTCAACCCGGAAGCCTCCTCCGCTGCCGATGAGCAGTCGGTGGCGTCCGCGGGCGCGGTTTAAGGGAGCACGAAAATGGAAGTCGGCGCGGAGACACAGGCGAAGCTAGATCGGCTTGCGAAGCTGCCGATGGCAGTGCGGCTGTCCATCGTTGGCGGTCTCGCGATCATGATCGGCTGCGGATACTACTTCGGGCTCTATCAAGACAGGGCCGCCGAGCTCGAGCGCCTTCGATCCCAGGAACTCGGCCTCCAGCGAAAGCTGAGCGAGGTCCGCTCGATCGCGGCCAACATCGCGGAATTCGAGGTAGAGATCGCGCACCTCGAGCACAAGTTGAAGCTGGCGCTTCGCCAGCTCCCCAACAAGAAGGAGCTCGAGGTCCTGCTGACGGACATCAGCAATCTCGGCAAGAAGGCGGGCGTCGAGATTCGCTCCTTCGAGCGAAACGAGGAAGTGATCCACGATTTCTACGCAGAAGTTCCGATCGACATTCGGCTAGACGGGGAATACCACAACATCGGAAAATTTTTCGAGCTGATGTCCAAGCTGAAGCGGATCGTGAACATGGGTGCCCTGACGATTGCGATCTCGCGGGAATCCCTGGTCTCGACTCGCCTCGCAGTATCGGGCACTGCAACTGCATTCCGATTCGTCGGGAACGACACCGGTGCCTAGGTGCCGGAGGCCGGAAGCAATGGGATGTTGGCGCGGAGGGGTGACGTGAAACTTGCAGCGATCGTGATTTCGACTGCGCTCCTGCTACTCGTTGGCTGCGAGTCGAACAAGATACAGCCGACATCGGCTGAGTTCGATCAGGAGCGCGCGCGGCTGCTGGAGAGAGTTGAAGCCCGCAAGGTGAAACAGAACGACCCGTCGCATGGAAAACTCGCGGCTGTTCCGAGCGAGGCGATGATGTCGGGCGGTCTAGGTGGCAGCGCCGGCTTCACCTACGACATGGCGGACAAGCGAGATCCTTTCCGCTCCTTCGAGTGGGAAAGGATGAAGCTCGAAAACAAGGGCGGTGGACCGCTGGAGCAATTTGACGTCAGCCAGCTCGCGGTCATGGCGGTGGTTTGGCAGACGGGAATGGCGCGAGCCCTCGTCCAGGACCCGGGCGGAGAAAGCTACATCGTGGGCATGGGTGCGCGGATCGGAAAGAACGAAGGAATCATCACCCGGATCGATGACAACTTGATCACGGTCCGGGAGACCTACGAAGACTATCTGGGTCAGGTGACGCAGAAGGACATCGAGATGCGCATTCGTCTGAGTGATGGGGGGTGAGTTCGATGCTGGGTACTACAACCGGTAGATTCCAACATGCAGCCGCGCTGGCTTGTACGGCGTTGCTGGCTGCAGGAATCGCTGCCTGCGCCGGCTCCAACGCGGGGCCGATGCGCCCGTCGTCGCAGGATCAGAGCATCTCCGACGTCCGCGTCGACCGGGATGGCGAGGATACGGTCGTGACAATCAGCGGTGTGGACAAGCCGGTCTTCACGGCGTTTGCACAGCCGAACCCCGATCGCGTCGTCGTCGATCTTGCATCCCAGCCGGATCGCGTGCTTGGACCGATTCCGGTCCACGATGGCCTGGTCACGGAGGTTTCGCTCTCTCCCTATTCCACCGGGATAGGCGGCGAGATGACGCGAATCGAGATCTACCTGGCAGCACCCGCGGACTACGAGGTGGATGAGGTCCCGGGTGGGCTGACCGTCCGCATCTTGTCTGCGGACAACGCGCCGATTGCTGCCGCCGAGATGGATTCGACGATGGCGATGGATGCCCCCGAGATCGATCCCTGGGGTGCTCCTGACGCATCGGAAGCTACCGCCGAGATGGAGCCCGTGGCACCGGTTGCCGCGACGATGGTCACGGAGATCCTCGTCGAAGAGACTGTCGACGGCACCCTGGTGCAATTGCGGGCGAACGGCTCGATTGCAAGCGTTGAGACGTTCACCCTGGAAGACCCGTCACGGCTCGTGGTGGATCTGCCGGGTCTCGGGAGCGAAGCCCCCGAGCAGAACATCCAGCTCGGCTCCGACCACGTCGAGCGGGTTCGGGTGGGCGTGCACGGAGACAAGGTGCGAGTCGTGATCGATGGCGGGAGCATGGACGAGCCCTTCGACGGCCGTCGAGTGGTTCCCGCCGCCGCTAGCCTGATGGTCGCATTGGGAAGTGGCAGCGAGATCGACGCCGCCCTCGCGATGGCCGCAGACATCACTCCCGACTGGCAAGCGCCGGCCGGGTCCGGCGAAATTGAAGTCGCCAGCATCGGATGGGTCGAGCCCGGTACCGATACCGAGATCGTCGATTCCGAGGTCGACGCCGCCCCTGAGATGGGGATGGAGACGACCACGGACGTGGCGGTCGCCGTCACGGAGATGGCGTCTTCCGAGGCGGACACCACGGACAGCTGGGAAGCGACGACCGATGAAGCCGCCAGTGCCGAAGAAGTGATGGAGGCCCCGCCCGTTGCCGAAGCGGTCGAGCTGGAGATGGCCGCCGTCGAGGAAGAAACGGCAGTTGCGATGGTCTCCGAGCTGGCTCCTGAGATCGCCGACTCGATGGAAGATCTGCCCGCCGCACAAGCGGAGGTCGAGACCACCAGCCCCGAATTGACCTCGATCTACGGGGTCGACTATCTCGCTCAGGACGATCGCGATCGAATCGTCATCATGGCCGATGCGCCCGTCGACTACTTCGTCTACGAGCCCAGCGCCGATACCGTGGTCCTCTCGTTCGACGGCGCCAAGATCGAGCCCGAGGCCGAGGTGCGAATTACGCCGGAGCCGATCGGACCGGTGTCGTTGGTGACCACGTTCGAGCAGCCGGAGCTCGAGAACCCGGAAGTGCGCTTGGTGGTACAGCGCGCGCCGAATCTCAAGCCCGAGATTTCCCGCCATGGCAACCTCTTGATCGTCGACTTTCCCCACACCGGAGCGTTGGCGTCGGCTCCGCCTGCCATGCAGGACGACCCCGCGGAAATGGGCGAGGCTGCAGTAGAAATCGCCGCGGCGCCGATGCCGTCGAGCGATCCGAGTGATGCGAGCAATCCGAGTGAGGACTGGGAGGCGGCGCCCGCATCGATTCCGCCTTCTGCGATGGTTGAGCCCCCGATGGCGGACGGAGTGGAAGAACAGCTCCCGCCCGCAGCCATGCAGCCGGACAGCTCGATCGATGTTCTCCAGGAAGGCGGACTGGTCGAAGGGAAGCGCTACATAGGTCGGCGAATTTCGCTCGACTTCAAGGACGTCGACATCGCCGACGTGCTGCGTCTGATCGCCGAGGTTTCGGCTCTCAACGTCATCGCCGGCGACGAGGTGGGAGGCAAGGTGACGATTCGCCTCGTCGATGTGCCGTGGGACCAGGCTCTGGATGTCGTGCTGCTCACCAAGGGGCTCGGCTTCATGCGAATCGGCAACGTGCTACGGATTGCACCTGCCGCGGTCATTGCCCAAGAGCAGGAGATGCGCCTACAAGAGCGTCGTGCCAAGGAGAAGCTCGAGGACCTCGTCGTCAAGCTTCAACCGGTCAACTACGCGGACGTGGCAGAAGTCTCCGACATGGTGGCCAACCTGCTCTCGCCGCGGGGATCAGTCAACACCGACGAGCGCACGAGTGTGGTGATCATCAAGGACATTCCCTCGGTGATCGACGAAGCCACCGCGCTGATCAAGGCGATCGACACCCAGACGCCGCAGGTCATGATCGAAGCGAAGATCGTCGAGGCGAGCCTCGACTTCTCTCGCGAGTTCGGAGCGACCTGGGGGTTGGGCGCGCAGCCGTTCGTGGACGGTTTCGACCCGTCCAGCTCGGTTCGACAGGATCTGGGCGGCTCCGATCTGAGGTTCCACAACTCGGAGGGCTCGAACTTCTTCGGGAACAACGCGGTCTTCAGCAACCCGATCACCGCGAATCCCAACGGATTGTTCAACCTCGCAGCCTTCCTGCTGGATGAGAAGCTCAACGTCGAGCTTCAGCTGCAGGCGGCCGAGGTCAATGGCGATGGCAAGGTGATCTCGAGCCCCAGGATCGTGACCTTGGACAACAAGAAGGCCTCGATCGAGCAGGGCGTTTCGATTCCCTTCCAGACCTTCGAAAACGGAGACGCGCAGCTGGAGTTCGTGGATGCCGTGCTGAAACTCGAGGTGACTCCGCACATCACTTCGAACAAGAGCATCATCATGAAGATCCAGGTGACCCGAAACGCACCGGATGACAGCGTGTTCACGCTCACGGGCTCGCCCGCCATCGGGAAGAACCAGGTGAAGACGGAGACGCTGGTGCAAGACGGCCAGACATTGGTGCTGGGTGGAATCTACATCGTCGACAAATCGGATCGACAATCCCGCGTGCCGTATCTGCACAGCATCCCGCTGATCGGAGCGGCGTTCCGGAGTGACGAGCACAGTGAGAGCCGCAAAGAGCTGTTGATCTTCGTGACTCCGCGCATTGTCCACACGACGGGCATGGACGTCTGATCGCTCGCCCCCGGCCTTCGGGCCGGGCCCACACGAAATACCACGGGGGGCCTTGGGCCCCCCGTGTCGTGTAATGTCCTAGGGATGGGGCAGCGTCCGCTCTGGCTGGTCGGAATGATGGGCGCGGGGAAGTCCGCGGTCGGACCGCTGCTGGCGCGCAGCCTGGGGCGTGATTTCGTCGACACCGACGCCGAGATCGAGACCCTCGCTGGCACCTCCGTCGCGCAGATCTTTGCGAACGAAGGGGAAGCGTCCTTTCGCGAGCGCGAGCGTGCCGCCATCGAAGCGCTGCTTGGAGGTGACGCTGTGGTGGCGCTGGGAGGGGGCGCCATCGGACAACCCGGCGTCCCAGTCAGGCTCGCCGAATCGGGTACCGTAATCTACCTGAGGGCCACTCCAGCGACGCTGCTACGGCGGCTGGGGGACTGTGCGGGTCGCCCGCTGCTGAGCGCGCTCGGTCCGCGAGCACGGTTGGCCCGATTGGAGGCCTTGTTGGCCGAGCGCCGGTGCGCGTACGAGACGGCGTCCATCGCCATCGACACGGATGGTCTGGCGATCGAAGCCGTCTTGGAGGAGATCTCGCGGCGTTTGTCGGCGCGCGGCGAGGAGTACTGCCCATGAGCGCCGAGCGGCCGGGGAGGGTGCTGCGCAGCCTGGAGGTCGAGCTCGGCGAGCGGTCCTATCCGATCAAGCTCGGCGTCCGCACGCTGGCGAATGCGGGGCGGGCGATTGCGCGCAGGGCGCCCTCGAACAGGGCATTCGTCGTCAGCGTGGCTCCGGTCTCGCGCCGCTACGGGGGCCTACTCCAGCGATCGTTGGAAGGCGCTGGTTACCGAGTTCGGCGGCTGATCGTTCCCGATGGCGAAGCGAGCAAGAACGTCGCTCAGCTGAAGAAGCTCTGGGACGAGCTGATCCGCTTCGGTGCCGACCGCAGTACGCCCATCGTCGCGCTCGGGGGCGGCGTGGTCGGCGATCTGGCGGGCTTCGCGGCCGCCTCGTATCTGCGTGGGGTGCCGTTCGTACAGATCCCCACCACGCTTCTGTCCATGGTGGACGCGAGCATCGGCGGCAAGGTCGCGGTCAATCTGCCCCAAGGAAAGAATCTCGTGGGCGCGTTCTACCAACCTCGGTTGGTCTGGATCGACATCGCCACCCTTGACAGCTTGTCGCGGCGGCAGCGTGCTGCGGGTCTGGCCGAGGTGGTCAAGGCGGCCGCCATCTGGGATCTGGCCTTTTTCGAGCGGCTGGAGCGCGACGCCGAGGCGCTGCTGGAGCTGCAGCCCCGCGCACTGATCCCGGCCCTGGAGCGCGCTTGCGCGATCAAAGCCGAAGTCGTTTCGCGCGATGAGCGCGAGCAGGGTTTGCGGCGGCTCCTCAATTTCGGCCACACCCTCGGACACGCGATCGAGAGACTGGGACGCTTCCGAGACCCGCTGCACGGGGAGGCGGTGGCCATCGGAATGCTGTTCGCCGCGCACCGGTCCGAATCGCTCGGGCTGTCCCCGGCCGGCACCGCCGAGCGCATCGGAGCATTGATTCGGCGACTAGGGCTTCCCGAAGATCTCCCGCCTCACCCCCGAGGGGCTTATCTCGAGGCTCTGCGGGTCGATAAGAAGATGGCAAGCTCGAAGATTCATTTCGTGGCGCTGCGCGGCATCGGTAGCGCCGAGACGGTCGCGCTTTTGCCCAGCGAGGTGCTGCCGCCCGACCGGAGTGGGTCGCGTCATCGGCGACGGCCGCGCGGGTAGGGTCAGCCAACGGAGGAAGGTGGGAAGTGCTTGAAAGCAGTAGCGCGCATCCGGAAGTTGCGAAGCGAGCCACCGCCCACCTTCGTGCGGGTCGGCTTGCCGAGGCCGAGCGGGAGCTGCGCGCGCGCTTGGATCAAGCCGAGGAATGGACGCAAGGGGTGTCGCTACTGGCTCTGGTGTTGCTCGAGCAGGGTCGTATCGCCGAGGCGCGCCAAGTGCTCGACGACTGGGCGGGCGGAGACGAAGTCGAGGTAGCCGCTGCTCCCATCGACTCTGGCGAGACGTTCGACGCCGACGTGAGCGAGCGCGAGCTCGACAGCGCGTTCGAGGCGGCAGAGACCGATCCGGACGAAGTCTTCGATGCGGATACGATCGCCCAGCGAGCGATGCGAGAGGCGGATTTCGAGCTCGAAGACCTCGCCACGCGCGATTCGATGTATGCAACCCAGACGATGGCGGGTCTCTTGGAGCAACAGGGTGACGAGCGGGGCGCCTCGCGGATTCGGGCAATGACTGCCCCAAGCGATTCCGGAGCAACCGCTTCCGCAGCGACGGCTCCGAGCCGCAAGAACGAAACAATCGAAGAGTTAGAGCGATGGCTGGTCAATCTTCGGGGAGGAACGCAATGAGCTTCGCGTCGATTTTGCGCACGATCGTAGAGGAGTGCGGTGGTGGCGTGGGTGCCGCTCTGATGGGAACGGACGGCATTCCGATCGACCAATACACCGCAGATATTTCCGAAGCTGAGCCGCCGGAGACGGACGTCACGACGATCGGAATCGAGTTCGGCCGCATTCTTCTCGATATTCGAAAGGCTTCCGACGGCTTGGATGGTGGCTCGCTCGACGAGACGATCATCGAACTGACGCGCTTCACGCTCGTTTTCCGGCCCATCGACAGCGAGTACTTTCTGCTGCTGGTGATGGCCCCGGATGGCAACCTGGGCAAGGCGCGCTATCTCATCCGGCGACACATGCTCGCCATCCGCCAGGAGCTCTAGCGGACCTGCGAAAGCGGGCGTCGGGCATGCTAGGGAGGGTGCTCCATGTCCGAGCCTCAGCGCATCCTGGTCATCCACGGCCCGAACCTCAACCTGCTCGGCTCACGGGAGCCGGAGGTCTACGGCACCACGACACTGGAAGAGATCAACGCTGACCTGACTTCGGCCGCCAAAGAGTGGGGAGCGGAGGTTGAATTCTTTCAATCGAATCACGAAGGGGCGCTGGTCGATCGCATCCAGGAAGCCCAATCCTGGGCCGATGGAATCCTGATCAATCCGGGCGGGCTATCGCATACGAGTATCTCGCTGCGCGACGCGTTGGCGGCCGCGGATCTGCCGATTGTGGAGGTCCATTTGTCGAACATCTTCGCGCGCGAAGAGTTTCGTCAGCACTCGTTCATTTCCGCCATTGCAGCCGGCGTGATCACTGGGTTTGGCCCAACGAGCTACGGCCTGGGGCTCAACGCGCTGCTCGAACTGATGGAGCGCTAGTCGGAATTGCCCAGCTGGCGGCTGCTCGTCGACGCTGCATGCCACGGCGCCTGGAACATGGGTGTCGACGAGGCGCTGCTGATGACCGCCACCCAGGGAGGGCAGCCGGCGCTGCGCCTGTACCGGTGGAGCGGCCCGTGGCTCTCGGTGGGCTATCGCCAGCGGGTCAGCGACCGGCTTCGCGCGGCCTGCGCGAGCGCCGGTGTCGGCTTGGTACGGCGCGTCAGTGGGGGAGGAGCCGTGGTCCACGGCGGGGATCTCACCTACGCACTGGCGGCCGGGGAGGGGGATCTGCCGGCGGGCACCGCAGCCTCCTACCAGCTGATCGCGAAGGCGCTGGTGGAAGCGTTGCGGGCGATCGGCGTCGCGGCGGCTCAGCCATTCGAGGGCCGGATTCCTGTGGCCCGGCCGGCGCTCGTGACCGGGAGCAATCGAACGCCGGCCTTCGATTGCTTCGCGAGCGCCGCCGATCACGAGATCTGCGTGGCGGGCCGAAAGCTGGCTGGCAGTGCCCAGCGTCGCGCCGCGGGTGGAGTCTTGCAACACGGCTCGATTCGACTCCGGGCAAATGACCACCTTGCCTCAGAGCTGTGTCCGGGAGGGTCGGGCGCGGCTGTCAGTCTCGCCGGGCTCGGCTTCGACCCGGTGCCGGAGGAGCTTCAGCACGCCTGCGTGAAGGCATTCGCAAGCGTGCTCGGCGTGGAATTCGAGGTGGGCGGACTGTCTATGTCCGAGCGAGCATGGGCCTGCTGGAGGGTCCGAAACCACCCAATTCACTCGGATTATGCTCCGCGTGCGATCGCAGGCGGACCTCAAGGCACTGAATCGCCAGCCGATAGGTAGTAGTGGAGGGGGAATACCCCATCCGTTGCACATCTGAGTGTTGTTCAGCTGTGCTTTCGCGACTTCCTCTACTCGTTCGGGGCGCCGTTGGCGGCGGATAAACGGAAAATTCTCGAAGCGGCGCGAAGGCACGCCCAGAGGGGCGCCAAGGAAAAGGCGCTCAAGGAGTACGCCAAGCTTCGCAAGCTGGACCCGCGTGACACCAAGCTTCAGCTGGAGATTGGTGACGCACGGCAGCGTTGGGGGCAGGTGGCCGAGGCCGTCGAAGCCTATTCCAGCGTCGCCGATCAGTTCATGAAGGACGGCTTCGACGCGCGAGCGGTGGCCGTCTTCAAGCAGATCCAGAACCTCGATCTCGGCGCGCTGTCTACCTACGAGCCCTTGGCCGAGCTGTACCAGCGCATGGGTCTGAGCGCCGAGGCCATCGCTTGTCTGCAGACTGCGGCCGACGCCTACCACAAGGCGGATCAGAAGCAGGAAGCGTTGGGCCTCCTGCGCAAGATGGCGATGATCGATCCCTCCAACACGGTCAGTCGCCTGAAGGTTGCCGATCTGCTCCATCAAGAGGGCATGAACGAAGAAGCCGTTTCGGAGTACGACGAGATCGTTGCCGAGATGGAGGCGCAGTCGGACTTCGAGGCGGCCGCGAAGGTGTTCGAGCGAATTCTCGAGGTCATGCCTGATCGCACGTCGACCCTCGCGCATTACGCCCGAAACCTGATCGACCGCGGCGCCGGGCAGCGCGCGGAGGCACTCGCAAAGCGGGCTCTCGAGGCAGACCCCAGCCCCGAACATTACGAGCTGCTCGCCGAGATCTACCGCGCTGACAAGCGAGACGACGATCTCGTGAATCTATATCGCGAGCTCGCAGAGGTATATCGAGAACGAGGCGACGAGGAACGAGGGCGCGAAATCCTCCAGCGCTACGTCCCTCTCGACGATCTGTCGACGGCCGCTGACATCGGTGCCGAGACCGAAGATCTACCGGCGAAGGCAGTGCAGTTGGATGAGCTGAGCCTTGGCGACGAAACCACCATGCTCGACGAGGATCTGCTCAGCGATGAGTCTCTGCTGGTAACCGACGGAGGCACGGGGCTCGGGCTCCCGAGCCCCGGTGCCGGCCCACAGTCGTCCGCCCTCGGGCCGGACGCGAATGAGCAGACACGAATCCTGCCAAAGGAAGGTGAGCGGTCGACAGCGTCCGCCGACCCGGAGCAGTTGATGGCGGAAGCCAGCGTCTACCTTCGCTACGGCAAGCGGGATCAAGCCATCGCCAACCTCAAGAGCGTCCTCGAATGGGAGGCGGATCATCGCCCAGCACTCGAACGGCTGGGTGAGGCCTACGCGGACGCGGGCGAGGCCCCGGCGGCGATCCAGGTCTGGTCTCGGGCGGCCGTGCTCGCTGCAGCCGACGGCGAACCCGAGGCCGCAAATCTGCTGCGCCGCCGAATCAAAGCACTGGGCTCCGACGCATCCGATTCACTCGATCGGATACCTCCGAGTGACGACGGCGGGACTCCGAACGATGCCTCGGACGACCGTGGCGGCAAGACTGACGCTGCCTCGCCGCCGGCCCCCGAGGAACCGGAGCTCGAGGAGATTCAACTAGAGGAGATCAAGCTCGAGGAGGTCCAGCTCGATCCGGCACCGGCCGAGGCGGACGACCTCGAGGAGGTCGAGTTCGGTGAAGCGCCCGAAGCCGACGAACTCCAGGCGATGGAGCAGAACGAATCACCCTTCCAGGTCGGCGATCTGGACGAGCTGGATCTGGACGAAACGCCGCCCGAAGACGACGAGCTCGAGGAGATCGAGCTGACGGATATCGAGATCGATATCGACGCGGCGAGCTTCATCGGGGCCACGCCCGCGGAGCCGCAGGCTGCACCGGATCAGCAGCCGGCCGCCGACGGGTCGGGGGCCAGCTCCCCCAGCCCTCAGCAGCTCGCAGACGATCTGGAGGAGGCTGATTTCTACTTAGAGCAAGGGCTGCTCGACGAAGCCGAGGAGGTCTACAACCGGGTATTGTCGATCGCCCCCAATCACCCACACGCGATGGTTCGGCTCGGCGAGGTCGCAGCCCAACGCGGTGAAGACCCGGCCGGAGCCGCAACGTCGGCCGTCGATTCGCCTTCGGTCGACGAAGGCGACATCCCCGACAACGAAGCCGAGCTCGAGGTTGGAGAGGACCTGACGAGCTGGACCGACAGCGAGGATCTCGACTTCGACGGACCCACACTCGGGGTTGGAGACGAGCCGGAGGATCCCGACGAGGACACGTGGTCGGGAGAAGCCGACGTAGCCGCAGATGCCAGCCTCGGAGACCCGGTCGAAGAAGCCGCTGACCCCGCCGCCGAACTCGACGCAGCCGCGATTCCCGATCTTGATGAAGAAGGCGAAACTTTCGATGACGATCTGGGCGTCGAGGTGGAAATCGACGTGGACCTGGATCTGGAACAGGCGAACGAGGTCGGCGACCCGGGTTTGTTGGAAGCCGAAGCGCCGTCTGCGGATGACTCTGGAGTGCAGGAGAGTTCCAGCGCGCCGATGCTGGATCCGGAGCCCGACACAGCCCAACAACTCGCTGTGACCTCGGTCGACTTTGGTGACGACGAAGAACCCGAGAACGTTGCCGCCGGGGCTGGCTTCGATCTCGCGGCCGAGCTCAGTCAGGCGCTGGACGCCGAGGCCGCTCCGGCGTCGACCGCGCAGGCTTCAGGAGAGGGCGCGGACACCTCGGACGATGGATTCGCTGCGGTGTTCGCGGAATTCAAGAAGGGTGTGAACGAGACCCTCTCGGACGGGGACTACCAGGCTCACTACGATCTGGGAATCGCCTATCGAGAGATGGGGCTGCTCGACGATGCCGTCGGGGAGTTCCGCAACGCCATGGGCGACCCCGGCCGCAAGATCGGTTGCCTCCACCTGATCGGGCTGTGCGCGCTGGATCAAGGACAACCCGAGCAAGCGATCAGCCATCTTCAGGAGGCGCTTGCTGGCCAGCCTGACCCAGGCGACCCAGAGCTCGCGCTCCGGCTCGATCTCGGTCGTTCGCTGGAGGCCGCTGGCGACCTGGTGGAAGCCCGCAGCGCTTACGAGCGCGTCCATAGCACCAACCCCAGCTTTGGAGATGTGGAAGCGAGATTGGAGGCGCTCGACGAGCAGAAGCAGGAAACACCTTCGGCGCCCGACGATGCCACGGACACCGAGCAGTACGAGAGCTTCGACGATTTCCTCGAAGAAGTGGAAGCCGAGGAGCAGGCCGACTCGGACGCCGCGAGCGCGTCGGCCGGCGCAGCGGAAGCGGTGGAGGTTGCTTCGATCGAGAGCGAGGAGGCATTCGACGACGTCATCGATGAGGTAGACGAGGCTTCGGAACCTGAAATCGCAGGCGATGCGGAGGACCAGGTCGAGGCCACCGCTGCATCCCAGATGGAGGAAGTGGTCACGGATTCAGAAACTGTGAGTGGCGACCTCGAGAACGAGGAAGCGCTCGCAATGGATGAAGTGGTCGCTGCCGAGGAGATCGAAGAGGTGGATGCCCCGGAGTTCGAGGCCGCCGCGATGGAGGACGCCTCTGAGGGTTCGCGCTCGAGCAGCGACGCCAGCTTCGAAGAGCCGGACATCGAGATCGAAATCGTCACGACCGAAGCCGAACCCTCGGAGCCCGACTGTTCCGATGACTCGGAGACCGAGGTGGCAGCGGTCGAGAGTGACGATCAAACGGATTCTCCCTCCAACGAGCCCGATGACGCCAACGCAACCACTCCCATCGCGACAAGTGACTCCGAACAAGCTTTCGAGGCGGTCGAAGACCAGCAAGCGGTGGAGCAATCTCCACCCCCCCGCAAGAAGAAGAAAAAGAAGATCTCGTTCGTCTGAGCCTGAGGTACGCACTCGTGGAACATCTCCATCACTTTCAACTGAGCGGCGACCCCTTTCGCAACGAGCCGATGCAACGGCTCGAATTCGAGAGTGCTCCCCAACGGGATGCACTGCGGCGCCTGGACCGTGCGGTCCGGCAGGGGCGTGGCCTCGGTGTTCTGGTCGGCGCCACTGGCTCGGGCAAGACGGCCGTGGTTCGCCAGCTGCTCGACGACCTGGAGGAAGAGGTCTTCGAGGCCAGCATGATGGTGGTGCTCGATGGTGCTGCCGATGCCGGCTGGATGTTGCGGCGCTTCTGCAAGCAGCTGGGTGTCGAAGAGCCGGCCGCCGAGCGTGAAGGACTGATCGGTCAAATCTACGAACAGCTCGCGATCATTCGCGAGGATGGCCGGCAGGCCGTCCTGATCATCGACGATGCCCACACACTGGCGCAATCGGGCACCCTCGCCGAGATCTGCGGGCTGCTCAAGCTCGAGTATGAGGACCGCAGGCTGCTCTCCTTGGTTCTCGCGGGCCCGCCGGCGTTGGATGAAGCGTTTCGCACGGATTCTGCGCTCGCTCACCGCATCGACGTTCGCGCGCACCTCGGCCCCTTCGATCGGGAGGTGTCCGCCGCCTACTTGGCCAGTCGCATCCAAGCGGTGAAGGGAAATCCCGAAACCCTCGAGGGCGCTGCCGTCACGGCGCTCTTCGAATTGGGGGGCGGCCTTCCTGGCCGCATGAACACCCTGGCCGACAACGCGCTGTTCGAGGCATTTCTGTGCGGGCGAAGTCAGGTGAGCCGCGTCGACGTAGAACGCGCCCACGCCGACCTGGGCTGGGAGAGGCTGGCGTCGCTAGACACGCCCGGTGCGGCGGCGTCAACGGAGGCGTCACCCATCGCCGAGTCGATTCCCGATGGGAAGCCCATCGCCGACGCGGCCGCCACGGGCTCTGATCCGAATGAGGACACCGGCTCGGATTTTCACAAGACACTCAACCAGATCGATTCTCAGCTCGACTCCATGTTGACGCCCACGAACGGCCCACCGAAAGAGGACGAAGACGAGCCCGAAGATCTGCTCGTCGAACTCGTGGACGAGTGAAGGCATCGGCCGGGCCGCGCGACGGCCTCGATCCAGCTGATTGCCCACCGACAGACCCCCGCTATCCTGCTCTCGCGACAACCGGGAGGTGGTGCGTGGTCACGATCGGGATGAACTACTTCGTTCGCGAGAACAAGGAAGCCGTATTCGAGGGAGCCTGCGCGAAGGTCATCGATCTGATGAAGGGCATCGACGGCCACGACGAATCCCATATCTACCGCCGGGTGGACGACGGCGCACCCGTCTACCTGATCGTCTCCCGCTGGGAAAGCCAGGATGCCTTCGGCGGCTTCGTCCGCTCGGACGCCTTCAAGAAGGTCACCGACTGGGGCAAACTGAACATCCTGAACGGCCCGCCGAAACACACCACCTATCAAGAAAGCTAGAAAAGCTGAGAACGTGCTCGGCCTCTAGCGTGCGCTGGATCCGCACATGAGGTTGCCCCGCCGCGCGCGCTCTGTCAGTCTAATGACGGGCGGGAATAGCTCAGTTGGTAGAGCATCAGCTTCCCAAGCTGAGGGTCGCGGGTTCGAGTCCCGTTTCCCGCTCCAGGTTTCGGTTGCCCCTTCGCGGAGTTACGCGCAGGGGCCTTTTTTTTGCTACCGCCCGTGTCCGTTCGGTGCCGCGGGGCCGAGGAAACTGAGATCGGTTTCCTCCTCTGTGAGTGCGTGCGCGTAGACACGTAGCGTCAGCTCCGGGTTGTGATTTTCTGCCCCGGGCCTGGCCGTTCCAGAAGATCGAGGCTATATGGGACGGCCGGCAAGACGACGGGCGTGACCGCGGCCGCGATGGTCGTCCGACAATCCGCTCATGAGCAAAGGGGATATTTTCCAATGCGAACGATCTTCGTTCTTCTGTGCCTTCTCTTTACGATGTTCCCAGTACCCGGATTCGCTGGTGACGCAACCGACGCCACGAAGAAGGCCAACCAGGTCGTTCGCGAATACCTGCCGTTCGAGGACCAGACGGATTTCGAGAACGCCCGGCGCGGATTCATCGCTACCCTCGAGTCCGGACGGATCACCGGCGAAGGCGGCGCCACCGTCTACGACATGAAGCAGTACGAGTTCCTCGAGAAGGGGGAGCCGGAAACCGTCAATCCGAGCCTCTGGCGCCAGAGTCGGCTCAACGCGATGGACGGCCTGTTCAAGGTCGCCGAGGGCATCTACCAGGTTCGAGCCTTCGACCTGGCCAACATCTCGTTCATTCGCGGGAAGAAGGGCTGGATCGTTGTCGATCCGCTGACTGCCAACGAGACAGCGAAGGCCGCCTACGACCTGCTTCAGAAGCACGTGGAGAAGGCGCCCGTCACCGCCGTGATCTACACCCACTCCCACCTCGATCACTTTGCCGGCGTCAAGGGCCTGATCAGCACAGAGCAGGTGGAGAAGGGCGAGGTCATGCTCATCGGCCCCGAGCACTTCTTTATCGAATCCGTCAACGAGAACCTGATGGCCGGTAACCAGATGGGTCGGCGAGCCAGCTACATGTACGGAAACGTGCTTCCCAAGTCGCCG
>CAXMOC010000082.1:0-2610 GCA_964194865.1 uncultured Opitutales bacterium
GCTCAGTGGCCGCGTTTCGACCCGTGTTCCCTTCGGCACCGGTGCCGGCATTGCCAAGCAGCTCGAGCGCGTCGAAGCTGGTGAGTCCCATCCCGCGTATGATCCCCGCGTCTTCGCATGGCTGGGTGTCTGGCTTCGCACGCTCGACTCGCTCGGTGAAGCCGAGTTGCCGAGCCAGCGGAGCCTGCGCGACTGCCTCTCCGAGCACGCGGCCGCCGTGCCCGAGGTCGACGCCGCACTGCTGCACGAAACCCTGGATGAGCTCGGCGCCATCCGCGCGGCCGAGGCCGGACGACGGCGGGGTACTCGCCACCTGCACGAGCGATTCGACGCCCTGCGCACACTCCGGTTCATCCACTGCCTGCGCGATCGACGCTTTCCCTCCATTCCGCTGGAGGCGGCGATCCGGCAGGCGCCCTTCATCGAGATCGACGCACTCGATGGGGGGCGGGACCTCGTCGCCACGCGCGAGGCCCTCGCTCGAATCGAGGCGACCGACCTCGTCGCTTAGGCCCACCGAATTTCAACGCGAATCACCGAGGCTCTACCAAACGGTGCGGCCGCCATCGACGATATGCTCGTGGCCGGTGATGTAGCTCGATTGGTCGGAGAGTAGAAAGAGCACGAGCCCCGAAACTTCTTCACGCCGACCCGGACGACTCAGGGGCTGCGCCGCGAAGAGTTGTTCGAACTCCGACTCGGGAATCTGGAACATGCCGGTCCCGGAGATGGCTCCTGGGTGGACCGTGTTCACCCGAATATTCCATTCCCCGAACTCGTTGGCCGCGACTTTCGACAGACCGCGTACGGCCCATTTCGATGCGCCGTAAGAACCGTGTTCGGGGATCCCTCGGGTTCCCGCGATCGACGAGAGATTCACGATCGACCCGCCTCCGACTTCGCGCATCGGCGGAACCACTTTGCGCATCCCCCACCAGGTCCCGAGCACGTTGACTTCGAGCATCTGCCGGAATCGATCCACGTCCTCGTCGAGAATTCGCTGGGTCCACCAAATGGCTGCATTGTTGACCAGGCCATCGAGCCGGCCGAAACGCTCGAGCGCGATTTCGATCACGCGATCCCAGCTCGCCTCGACGGTCACGTCTTGTTCGACGAAGACGGCGTTGTCGCCGAGTTCCCGGGCCAGTTCTTCGCCCGGCCCAGACTGAAGATCTGTCACCACGACGCGTGCGCCCTCTTCGACACAACGGCGGGCGTGAACCGAGCCCATGCCCTGGGCGGCGCCGGTGATGATGATGCTCTTGCCTTCGAGTTGACCCATCGAGAAACTCCCTCGGCGCCGAGTTGGACCCGGCTCCGCCAGATCTAGATTTCGCCTGTCAGAAATTGCATCAGCAACTCGTTCGTCCGCTCCGGCGCTTCTTCGGGAATGAAATGGCCAGATTGCGCGCCGCGGGTTCGCAGGTCCGGAAAATGATGAGCGAAGGAGTCGGCATAGGGGTTTCCGCTGGGGATGTAGTCATCGGGCGGCAACTCCCCATTTTCGAACGCTTGCGGCACGAGGAAGGGACTGAATAGATAGAGCGTCGGGTTCGCGAAGCGGAGATGCCAATCCTCGGGCGCAAAAACCATGAACTCCGAAGCCCATTCCGGATGGGAAAAGATCAGGCCGGGATGCTTCCACATCTCCGCAATCTGGCTGCTCGTCCGAAATTCGAAACGAACGCCGCCCGGCGCTCTCGGGTCCTTTTTCGCGACATGGAAAGGCAGGCAATGGCGGTAGTACTCGATCGCGTGGAACCACGAATCCGGATCCGCGAAGGCCTCCTCGTAATGGGCCACGTCCGCTGCGTCCCAGAATTGTGTCGGATCCCAATCTTTGAGCGCCGCGCTGCCTTCGGATCCTTCCACCGGCGCCCAGGGTGACTCGGGCGGTCCGCCATAGGGCGGCGCTTCGCCCGCCAGGGTCGATCGGATGAAGGCGCGATGATGTTTCTCGAAGAATTCTTCGGCATCGGGCTCACATTTGAACCAGTACCCGTGGATACCCCAGGTGATCCAGACGGAGACGAGGGTATCGATCAGGCCCAGGCGACTGAAGCGATCCGGATACTTGAGCGCCGCGGCGGAGGCGATGATGCCGCCCCAATCATGTCCCACGAGGCGAGCGCGCTCGATCTCGAGTGCGTCCATCAGATCGATGACGTCGCGGGCGAGGATGTCTCTCGATAGGCGAACACGCGGCTTGTCCGTTCCGCCGTAACCGCGCGTGTCCGGAGCGTAAACCTTGAAACGCTGGCCGAGCACCGGCATCTGATGACGCCACATATACGAGGTCTGGGGAAAGCCGTGAAGCAGAATCACAGGGTCTTCGCCCGGACGGGCCACTCCGGTCTCACGGATCTGCACATTCAGACTTCGTGTCTCGACGATTCGAGTCTCAGACATGGTCTCTCCCAATCGAAGTTCGGCGGGCCGCCCTCAGGGTGGGTCGAGTCGTTCCCGGCCGAAGGAATATGTAGCTGCGTTGCCCCTATGACCGATAAGTAGCGTGCGTGTCAATGCAATGCAGGCGGCCTCGCCGTCGTGGCGTCCAACTCCGCTAGGTCGTCGAGGATCCGAGGCCAATCTGGGGGAGGTCGCCCTCGG
>CAXMOC010000083.1:0-19928 GCA_964194865.1 uncultured Opitutales bacterium
GCGAGCTGGTGCCGAGGATTCCAGAACCACCAGGGGGTCGTCGGGAATCCTCGGCACCAGCTCGCGTCGAACCTCGATTTGCGGATGCGCCTCGATGGCTTCGGTGATGAAACGCGAGAACGCGACGCGATCCACCGCAAGCGCCCGATTCGGCTGCCTTCGAAGCAGTCGCGGGGCTGGCTCGAGCCACTTCTCTGAGCGACTCCCCGGAGCTACACCGGATCGAGCGCGAATACCGGGTCTCCGCAGCCGCGCCCATCCGCTCGGACCCACGCCAGGCGGCGGCGGTGCTGCTACTCGGACCGCAACCGACGCGCCCGCGCACGCTGGCCGAGCTAGAGCGAGCAGCGCGTCGGCTAGAGGCCCCGCTGGCCGCTTCGCTCGCCGCCGGGCGGCTCGAGCGACTCGACCGCCAAGTGCGCCAGCTCGACCGTCTCGCCGCCATCGGGGCACTCACGGCCGAGATCGCGCACGAAATTCGAAACCCGTTGGTCTCGGTGAAGACCTTCCTCCAGCTGCTGCCCGAACGTTGGGGAGACCCGTCGTTCTCGGGGGAATTCATGAAGCTCGTGACCGACGAGCTGCGCCGGGTAGAGCGACTGCTCGACCTGATCCTCGCGCACTCGAGCCCCTCCGCCGCAGCGGCCGAGTCGGCTGTCGTGAGCCTCGCAAGCGGACTGGAGTCGGCGCTCGCGCTGGTCCGCCACCGAGCCGACCGGCGCGAGGTCCGCCTCGAATCCGAGATTGAAGCGGGTCTGCCAGGGGTCAGCCTGAACGCCGATGAGCTGAGGCAGGTGATCTTGAATCTCTTGCTCAACGCAATCGAGGCGACTCCTTCCGAGGGCAGCATCGCGCTGCGGGCCAGGACCATCGACGGCTTCGTCGAGCTCGCGGTGGCGGACGAAGGGCCCGGCGTGCCAGCCGACTCTCGCGAGGCGATCTTCGAACCCTTCTATTCCACGCGCTCCGAGCGCAGCGGCGGGCTGGGCTTGGCGATTACGCGGCGCATCGTCGCAGACGCTGGGGGATCGGTCAGCGTCGGGGCTCGAGAGGGAGGAGGCGCGGAGTTCCTGGTGCGCCTTCCCAGCAGCGAAGACTGAGCGCTCACGCTGTCGGGGCCGATGAGATCAGCCAGCTCGAGATGATCCGACTGATCTCCGCCTGACCTCGTGCAAAGAAGTGGTCGGCCTGGGGGATCACTTCGAAGTGGGCGCGGGGCATCGGGGCGGTCAGCTCGCTCAGAGGAGCGGCCGGAGAAATCGCGTCGGCTCCGCCGGCAATGACCAGGGAGGGCCCGTCAAAGGCGATTGGGTCATTGGCGTCCAGCATCGATGGAGGTGGAGCCACCAGAACGAGTCGGCCCACCACCGGGTTGTCGCGCGCCGCCCGAACGGCAATGGCGGCGCCAAACGAGTAGCCACAGGCGACGATCGGCACCGAAGCCAGCTGTTCCAGGTGTCCGAGCGCGGCCGCATAGTCTGCTTCGGCTGCCCCCAGATCGCCGCTGGGCTGACCCGCGCTGGCCCCTACCCCCCGCCAGTTGAAGCACAGCGTGGCGAGTCCCGACTGACGACACGCCTGGGCCATCTCCTGAACCACGGGAGACTCGATGGTTCCGCCGTAGAGCGGATGGGGCGGAGCGATCAGCGCCCCGCCGGCGCCTTCGGGCCCGGCCGCCAGTATCCCCTCGAGCGTCGCACCGGATCCTTCGATTGCGATCGCAACACCGAGCTCGCTTCGAGTCTGCATGCAGCCTTCCGTCCGCTGGCTGCGCAAGATACTCCACACCGATCGGCCGTCGCTGCTGTGTGCGGGCGCGGGGGCTAACCTGCGGCGGTCGTGAGCTGCCGCCAATGAGCAACGAAACCCACAAGCCCATCGCGCGCGGCTTTTCGGTGGAGGTAACGAAACATCGCGTCCGGCTCCCCAATGGGCGCGAGATGGAGCTCGACATCGTTCAGCACCCGGGCGCCTCTGCGGTGGTGCCGTTCGTCTCCGCGTCCGAAGTCCTGCTGATTCGCCAGTACCGACACGCGACCGGCGCCAGCATCCTCGAAGTTCCCGCCGGCAAGATCGATCCGGGAGAATCTCCCGAAACGACGGCCGCCAGGGAGCTGGAGGAGGAGATCGGCCGACGACCGGGTCGGCTCGAGAAGCTCGGCTGGGTGTGGACGAGCCCCGGCTTTACCGACGAGAAGATCCACCTCTATGCTGCCTTCGATCTAGAGCGGTCCGTTGCGAGGCCGGAAGATGACGAGATCATCGAAGTGATTCCCACTCCTCTTTCGAAAGCTCTGGAGCTGGTCTGGCGCGGTGAGCTCACCGACGCAAAGAGCGCCATGGCACTGATCCACGCCGCGCGCCACGTGGGCCTGCTGCCATGAAGCTGGGGGTCGCATTCGGATCGCACACGCACCCCTGGGAAACGCTCGTCGAGCTGGTGGAGCGAGCCGAAGAGCTCGGCTACGCCGCCGCCTTCGTCGACGGCGACATCTCCATGCTCGGTTCCTCTCGCAAGGCCGATGTGCTCGACGGCTGGACGGCGACGATCGCGCTGTTGGCGCGAACCCGGCGTATCCAGATCGGATCGATCCGCCTGGTCCACCACTGGAACGCCGCCCAGCTCGCCCAGGCGGCCACGACGGCCGAACGAATCGCACCGGGGCGGCTGCGCTTCTTGATCTCGATTGGAGACCGCCCGAACGACGAACGCTTCGGCTTGCAGCGACCGAGCGCCAGCGAACGGGTGCGCTGGCTGGACGAGACGCTGACGGCGGTGCGCGGCCTGTGGCGCGGCGAATCCGTCAGCGTACGGGGTCGCTACGTCCAACTCGATGGGGCGATCGTCCGGCCGTCTCCGCCGGGGGGCCGGCTTCCGATCAGCGTGGCCGGGCGCGGCACGATGATGCTGGACGTGATCGCCGCCCACGCGGATTTCTGGGAAATCAACCTACCCCCACTGCCGGCGCGCGTGGAGGCAGCCGCAGCGCAGCTGGAGCGCGCCTGCCGGGCCCGCAAGCGCGACCCGAACGAGATCGGCCGCTCGATGTGGATATTCACCCGGGTGGGGAGGTCACCGGATCCGGCAGCGGTCCTGGCCGAATATCGGCGACTAAACCCCTGGTTTCACTGGCTCTCCGATCAAGAAGCGGGGGCCGCCACCGTTTCCGGCAGCGGGGATGAGTGCCGGGAGCAGCTCGAGGCGATCTCGCAGACGCTCGGGTTGGACCTCACCGTGATCGACCTCTCCGGCCTGGACGCCTCCACGAGCCACCGCACCCTGGAGGGTGTCGCTCTAAAAAAGCTGCGTTGACGCGCGCACTTAGACTCCTTAGGCTATATGGGCTCCGCGGGATCCCGCGCGCCCATCCCGTTCGCCCTCGGGCAGAGCCAGAGCAATAAAGAGTGACGGCCTTCGTGGGCCCCTGAACGGGCTTCGTTTGGACGTAGCGATCAATCGAAGCCAGGCCTTGCGGATCTGCCGGGGAGACGCCCAGAAGTGTACGGACGCGGCCAACAGCCCGGCATGCGCATCGGCCCGCCGTTCACACCTCCCATCATCAAGCAGTTGATCATCGCCAACCTCGGGGTCTTCCTGCTCCAGTGGGCGTTCCCGGCCATTTCGGTCTACGGATCGGTGAGGCCCATCGACGTCTGGCAGCTCGGATACTTGTGGCAGCCGATTACCTACATGTGGCTTCACTCGGGCATCGGCCACATCGCGATGAACATGATCTTCCTGTGGATGTTCGGTGCTCAACTCGCCATGGCTTGGGGACCCAAGCGGTTCCTGCGCTTCTATCTGTTCTGTGGCATAGGGGCCGGGCTGATCATCGCCACCTACCCCTACCTGATGATGTCGATCAACCCGCGTGGCCTGAGCGCCTTCACACTGGGAGCGTCGGGCGCGGTATACGGCGTGCTGCTGGGCTACTCGCTCACCTGGCCCGATCGCACCATCATGCTGATCTTCCCGCCAATCGCCTTCCGCGCCATCTGGCTGATTCCCTCCCTGCTGTTCATGCAGCTGGTGTTCGGGGGCAACGGAAACGTCAGCCACATCGGCCATCTGGGCGGGGTGATCGCGGGTTGGATCTACCTGCGCAGACAGGGCCACACCGGCGCGCTGTTCAGCCTGGGCCAGCTGAAGCTGCGTTGGAGGCGCTATCGGATGCGGCAGAAGCTGCGCTCGGTTCACTACGAAGAATTCGAACAGAAGCGCCGCGACGACGAAAGGAAGTATCACTAGCCATGACGAGAACCCCCTTCGCACTCATGGGCTGGAAAACTTCTCGGAGCTGGTCATGACGCTCGAACGCGACGAGCGGGCCGAGAGCAGCGCACCCCGCGAGGGTGGACTCGGCGGCTTCCTTCGCAACCTGCTGACCAGCATTCCGTGGAGCGAACGGCTGGAGCGGGAAGAGCTGCTTCAATTCGAGAAACCCGCCAGCAGGGTGCTTCGAATCTCCAATTCGAATGGAAGCACCTGTATCTCTGGCGAGGCGCGAGACGACATCTCCGTGCGGGCGGTCAAGGTCGCCCGGGCCGAGTCGGAGGAAGGCGCCGAGGAGCTGCTGGACCAGATCTCGATCGCCTCCGCCGACGTTGGAGGTGCGCTCGAGTTGGAGGTGCGGATACCCCAGAAGTGGAGCCGCCGTGGGCTCGTCAACCTGGAGGTCCGCCTGCCCGCCAACCTGTCCGTGGAGATCTCTGCGGTCAACGGCCGGATCTTCGTCGAGGGCATGCGCGCAGTGGTGCACGCCCGCTCGAGCAACGGCTCCGCGATCGTTCGTGACGTGGTCGGCGACATCGACATCTCGACCTCGAATGCGAAGGTCTCCTGTAACCACACCTGCGGTCGGCTGATAGCGCGTTCCCGCAATGGAAAGATCGAGCTCGAAGACCACCGCGGATCCATCGACGCGTCGACCTCCAACGGACTCATCCGGGCGTCGCTGAGAGAGGTGGGCAAGGGCGGCGTCACACTGGCAACCAGCAACGGACGCATCGTTCTGGACCTGCCCGAGCAGGTCGATGCTGATGTCGACCTGCGCGTCGACAACGGAACGATCCGCAACGAAGTGGCGCTATGTCGTTGCACCCGCGAGAGCAACGGCCGCGTGCTGGGCCGACTGGGCTCCGGCGGAGCGCCCATCAAGCTTCGCACCTCGAACGGATCGATCTGTCTGCGCTAGCGATCTGGGTGCTGTTCGCTCAACGACCGACGTTGTAGCGCACGGCGATGCCGTCGTGGGCGAAGAAGACGCCACCCGGCTCGATCATTTCGACCACGAGAGGTCCGACGGCATCCCCTTCCCGTAGGAGCAGCTCTTCGTTGCTGTCGGTCAGGTTGACCACGGCAGAACGGCGCCGCGCGTCGGGGTGCCAGGTCGTGCTGGCGACGCTGAGCTCGGGGAGCTGGGCGCGCACGATGGTCTTGTGCTCTGGCCGCTGCGAAACCTCGGGGGTCGGGGATGCCCGCGGTGGCGGAGCGGGATCGGCGACAGCGGCCGGAGGCCGCGACGCCGTGGGCACCGTGGCCACCTGAAGCTCCTCGGCGGCGACCTCGATGGGCTGCGAGGCGGCCACCGTTTCCAGCTCCGCCTGCCGAGAAACCAGTTGGGTCCGAGAATTCGGCTCGGGAGCCGACCGGGTAGGCGGAGTATCGACAACCGCAGCCTTCGGCTCCACGGACGGGGCCTCGGCCGCGTAGGTCGAGCCGGGCGCTGCGGGCGACACGGGCGAAGGGGCGTCCGCCAAAGTCTGCGCTTCAACCAGGGCCGGAGCGAGCGCTGTCTCGGCTATCGCCCCTGCAGCCCCCGTTGTTCCGGCCGCCAGCTCGGCGTCGACCCCCGGCGCGTTCTTCGGATCCGGCTCCCCTGGGTTTGCACTGGGGCCAGCCGCTGCAACCGAGACATCGGCCGTGGATTCGACTTCTTCCGAAGGCTCTTCGCCCATCCGCTTCACCACTTCGATCGTCGACGCAACCGAGCGTGCCGGGCGGTTCGGAACCGGCCGGGCCTTCGCCGCTCTCGCAGGCTCGGTGCTGGGCGCGGCGGCGCGCGCCGGCAACTCCGGCTGGACGCGAGCCGTCTCGGAAACCTCTGGCGCCGGCATCTCGAGGGGTGGCGCGGCAGCGGGTTCGAACCACAGATAAAGCGCCAGAGACCCGACGCCCATTCCGGCGATCATTGCAGCCCCGACCACGGGCCAACGCCGGCTGCGAACTTCGGGAGGACGAGGCGCGACGACCTGCTCGTCGAGCGAGCGAGCGGTGCCGGAACTCTTCTCCTCTTCCAGCCGCCGAAGCGCCTTGAGGATCGTGCTCATTCGCTCTCCCCAGAGGCGGCGCGGCTGATCGAGATCGATTCGGAATCCGGAGTCAGCGTCTCGCTCTTCGGAGGCATGGAGACATCGGGTGTGGCCAACGACTCGAGCCCGATCTTCTCCGAATCCGGGCGGCCGCTACCGAACCAGCTGAGCACACCCATCGCGACACCGAGCAGCACCGCCGCCGGGAAGGCGCGACGCAGCACGGTCCGCCACACGCGCCGTCGCGGCCCGGAACTCAAGATCTCGCGCGCGGCGCGATCGATCGACTTCGGGCCCACCCGGGGATCGCCCGACGCATATCCGGCCAGCAAAGCACGATCGCAGAGTACGTTGATCAGACGCGGAATCCCCCGCGCTCGTCTTCGCACCTCGCGCAGCGCCTTGTCGCTGAACAGGTCACACTCTCCCCCCGCTGCAATCCTCAGACGGTGACAGACGTACTCCCGGGTCTCGGCGGTGGTCAGCGGCTTCAGACTCCAACGCACCGTGATCCGTTGGCGCAGCTGGCGAAGCTCGCGGGAGTCCAACATGTCGTCGAGCTCGGGCTGCCCAAAGAGCATGATCTGAATCAGCTTCGATGAGGACGTCTCGAGGTTCGAGAGCAGCCGGATCTCCTCCAGGGTGGCGGGCGCCAGGTTCTGGGCCTCGTCCACGATCAAGAGCGCGCGTTTGCCCTTCCGGCTGGTGTCGAGCAGAAACTCGTTGAGCTGGTGATTCAGGTCAGCCCGGGAGTAGCCCTCGGTGATCAGACCGAACTCCATGCTGATGGCGCGCAGCAGATCCTCGGGGGAAGACATGGGATTGAAGACGAACGCGACTTCGGTGTCCGCTTCGAGCCTTTGCAGTACGGCCCGGCACAGTGTCGTCTTGCCGGTGCCGACCTCGCCCGTGACGGCCATGAAGCCCTCGCTCTGCTCGATGCCGTAGAGCAGATGTGCGAGCGCCTCTCGATGGGATTCGGAGAGGAACAAGAAACGGGGATCGGGAGTAAGCGAGAAAGGCTTCTCGCGCAGCCCGTAGAACGCGGTATACATGCTCAGACCACCGGGGAAAGTCTAACCCATTGATTCAGAAAGCGGATCTATCACACAAACCCAGTCCTGCGGTCGGCGCCGACATTGGCGCCAGCTTGGCCAAACTGGCCGTCCGCGGAAGCGACGGGCGCGTCCGATTCCGTCTGGTGCCCACCCGAGCCATCGAACAGATCGCCCAAGAAGTTGAGTCGTTGGCCCCGGCGTTCGTCGGCGTCACCGGAGGTGGGGGGGGCGCGCTCTCCAAGCTGTTGAGTTGTGACACCGCCCGAGCGGATGAGTTCGCCGCCTGGAGACGTGGCGCGCTGGAAATGCTCCGCCGCCAGCGCGCCGATGCTTCCGGGGCCTTTTTGTTGGTCTCGCTCGGAACGGGCACGTCCGCAATGCTGATCGAAGACGGTAACGTGACCCGGGTGGGCGGTACCGCGCTCGGCGGCGGAACGATCGTCGGGCTCGGGACCGCCCTCACCGACGCCGTCTGCTTCGAGCAGATCACCCAGCTTGCACGAGCGGGGGATCGCAGAAATGTGGACCTGTTGGTCTCGGACATCTATCCCGCCGGAGAGCTGCCGCTGCCGGGTGATCTCAACGCCGCATCCTTCGCCAAGCTGGGCCGAGCCGATCATGAAGGCCGTCCGAACGACAGCGACCTGGCGCATGCCATCATGGGCATGGTGGGCGAGAACGTGGGTTTGATTTGCGGCGCCTTGGCCGCATCGAACGGTGTAGAGAAGATCGTGTACGGCGGTTCGACGCTGCGCAACAACGAAGCGCTCGTCGAGATCCTCGCTGTCATGGCGGCCGTGCGGGGACAGAGCGCCATCTTTCTCGAGAACCCCGAGTTCGCCGGCGCGCTGGGGGCGCTGAGCCTCGCCTCGGGTAGGGTCGAACCGCAACCGCTCGAGATCGAATAGCCGCGCCTAGGCCGGCGAACCGGCGGGCTTTTCCGGGTTACGCAGGGCCGGCTCGGTGGCCTGCTCTTCTTCCGAGCGGCTCAGACTGCGCAAGGCCCGCTGAGTCCGTGCAATGGCAGCGCGCTGAACGCGAAGCTCTTCGCTCTGGGCGGCGACCTGGCGCTCCAACCGCTCGCGCGCGTCGTTGCTTTCGTCGAGTCGGGTCTCGAGGTTGGCGATGCGCCCGGCAAGATCGTGCACGAGCCTCGAAACATCCGAATCCGCAGCTCCGACAACGGGCGGCGGCGGGCTGAACTCGTCCTGCTGGGCGGGAAGGTCGTTCATTTCCAGGTCCATCGCTTTCTCTCCCTCGGGATCCTCGTTGTACGGTTCGGCCTGCGGTTCGACGTTGCTGCCAGCCACCTCGCTGAGCGAGTAGGCCGCTGTGTCCTCTTCCACCACGCGCTGCGGCGGGCTGTCTGGAGTGGCTAGCGGGGCGGCGGCATCGGGCATGCTGTCCGCCTCGCGGTTCATCGTCGCGTCCATGGGTTCGATCGGCTGTTCGCCGCTCGTCGGTTCCATCTCCGCTTTGGTCTCGAAAGGGGCGGGCCAGTTGCTGGGTCCGGCCTCGGCGAGCGCGGCGACGTCTAGGTCGACCGGAATTGAGCGCCTGCGCACCAGCCAGAAGCCCAGAGCCATCAGCAACACCACACCCGCTGCAACAGCCGCGATCGTGACTCCGCCCACGCCCGAGTCAGCCTCGGGCTTGGCCTGGGCGACCCGGCGCGAAGCTTCCATCCCACTGGGCCTTGCGGTACTGGGCTTTGCGACACTCGGCGCGCTTGGTGACGGCGGTGAGGCTGCGGCTTTCGCGCGGGCCTCGGCAATCTTCTGGACGGGCGGCACGGGCTGGGAGCCGAGTACCCGATCCGCGGGTTCGACGCGTTCAGCCTTGGGCGGGGCCGCCTCGGCGCGCTTGTGGGCGCCGGGAATCTTGGCACGCAGCGCGGCTCGGCGCTCCGAGTCCGTCGTCGGAGCACCGTCCATCTTCTTCGACTCTGCAGCTGCCTCGCGCTGCTTCGGCTGGGCCGGAACGACGGGCTTGACGGCCTTCGGTACGACAGGCGCGGGGGGGTCGGCTGCCGCTACGAGCTTTGGTTGCGGCGCGGTCTTCGCTTGTGGCGCGGTCTTCGCGGTCGGCTCGACGCTCGGAGCCGGGCGCACCGGGGGCAGCTTCGGCTGGACCGGAGCGGGAAGCTTCGGAACCACCGCGGCGCGAGTCGCTACCGCGGTCTTCGCAATTTCGGCGGTCTTAGCCGTTTCGGACTTCGGAGCTTCAGCAGTCTTTGCCGTTCTGGCAGTCTTGGCCGTTTTAGCTGTCTTGGCCGTATTGGACTTGGGCGCGGGCTTCGTTACCGCGGGTGTCGGGTGAGCGAAGTCGAGTACGATCCGCGGCGGGTTGGAGAGGATCAGCTCCTTCATCGGCAGACCGGACTTGCGCAGCCGAATCAGTGCGACGGACTCATCCGTTCCCGCCTCGACGTGGACGGACTCGATTCCAGCACTCTTCGAGCGGACGTCGCGCTCGCGCGATCCCGCAGCGAGGGTAACGCTGAGCAGCTCGCCGCCGTCTTCGTCCGGGCGCCGCTCGACCCGGTAGCCGGCGGGCGCATCCATTTCGAAGACCAGGCGAGTAAAGGTGGGGTGGTTGCCGACCCGGACCTGAACGATGCGCTTCGCTTCGGCAGGCAGTGCGACACAGCACAGCAGCACTCCAACCCACAGCCATAGGCGACGTGCGCGCGACGAGGGCATCGAGAACTGGTTCTGTTGGTCTGCGCTTCGACTCACGGTGCCCTATTTCGCCTCTCTGCAAGGCGGCGGCAATCTCGGATCAGTCGCCACCGTTTTTGTTGAACTTCTCTTCGGGCAGTTCGGCTCCGTGCTTGAATGCGCAGCGCGAATTTTTTTCGTTTCCGATGGTCTGGGGCAAAAGGGCCCCGCTTGATCCGCTCCAACACACGGACAGCGCTTCGCCGCGGCCGCGTCACCGCGCCGAACCCGACCCGTCCGCGCCCCGTCACATCCCAACCGGGGAGCGATCAGTCTTCGGGAGCGATCAATCTTCGAAGTGTCGAGATCGCTCGTTCGATTCTCGGACCGTACCACGACACCAGAGTACCATCGATCAGATGGACTCGACTATTCCGGGCGGCCGGGATGGAGAGCTTCGACAGCTCCAGGGCGTCGCGCTGACCGAAGTCGTAGGGCTCATCCGGGAGCAGAATGACCTCTGGGGCCGCCTCGACGACCTCTTCCAACTCGACGATTGGGTAGCGGCGATCATTGCGCTTCGCGAAGACGTTGTCTCCACCGCAAAGCTCCAATAGGTCCGAAGCGTAGGTGTCAGCGCCAACGGCCATCCAGGGGTTCTTCCAGATCGGACAGAAGACGGGAACTCGAAGCGAGGAAGCCCCTGCTGCCCGGCGAACCGCTGCTTCGACCGGCTGCACCACGGAGTCGAAAGCTTCATCGGAGACGCCGAGCTCGACTGCGAGTTCGTGGAGCAGCTCGGCTCCTTCGCGCACGGTGCGTGGATACGTGACCCATACTGCGATCCCCGCCGCCTGCAGCGCGACGACGACTCGCTCTCGGTTCTCTTCCCGATTGGCAATGACCAGATCGGGAGCCAATGCCACGATTTGCTCGATGGACGGATTCTTGGTGCCCCCCACCTTGGGCAGCTGCGCGACCCGACCGGCTGGATGCACACACCAATCCGTGACCCCCACCACGCGCTCTCCCAGCCCAAGAGAAAAGAGGGCTTCGGTGAGGCTTGGGACCAGCGAGACGATCCGCCGGGCATCTCTCAGCGAACGATCGGGTTTCATTCGGCGAATCGCACCTCGAGAACGCCGGCCTTCAGCCGCGCCGACGCGATCGCTCGACCGGAAACCGAGTCGGGCAGAGCAATCTGGCGGCACGCGTCTCGAACCCGAACCAGCAACTGGTCGCCGTGGAGGCTCAGGTCGAGTTCTTCCATCGTGGCATGCGGCAGGTCGATCTCCAACAGCGTCTGATTGGCGCGCTTCACCAGGCGAATCGGCCGCAGCTTCGTGAAGAGCTGCGCCGGGTCCTGGTCGCCGTAGGTCTCGCTGGCAAGGCTGCGCAGCGCCTCCACACCGATGGGTTCCACCGCCCGGAGTGGGGCGCGGAATTGTGGCACCGGGAACGAGTTCTCGATCTCCTCGAGCTCCAGCCGCTCGCGCGCGGCCCAGCGCGTGAAGTAGCCCAACGCGGCTTCGGGAGGCAGCACGCGATTGACCAGAACGGCATCGGTCGCGACCCCGTAGAGGCTCAGGTAGGTGAAGGACCGGCGCGTCTCGTCGACGACCACGCGGGCGGGGTTCACCACCAGACGCGCGCTGGTGCGGTCTGTATCGAGAAGGATCGAGCGAACGTCCGCCACCTCCAGGTAGAGGCGCTCGAATGCAGCGAAGACTTCGTCGGATGGCACGAAGACTTCCGCCCCCAATCTGCTGGCAACCGGGCGCACGAGTTTCGCGGCGCGGCGCTTCCAATCGAAGAAGGTCTCCATGAAGATTCGCAGCACATCCGGAAAGCGAAGCATCCGCAACATCGACCCAGTTGGCGCACAATCGACCACACATACGTCGAAATCGCCGGTGGCCTCCACCTCGCGCACGGCACGGAGCGCTACCAGCTCCTCCATCCCTGGAAAAACCAGCAGCTCCTCGGCGACGAGGTCGTCGACATCGCTTCGCAGCAGCTCGCGCAGCCAATCCTGGATCACCGTCCAGGAGCGATCCAGCTCGGCCAGTACGTCGACCTCCTGGGCGACCACTCCCGTTGCAATTTCCACCGGCTTGGGACCCACCGGCCGGCCCAGGACGTCGCCGAGGTTGTGAGCGGCATCGGTCGACAGCACGAAGACCCGATGGCCGTGCTGCGCCGCCCCCAAGGCCGTGGCCACCGAGAGGCTCGTCTTGCCTACACCCCCCTTCCCCGTATGGAGCAGGACCCTCACTCGCCTACCTTGGGGTCGCTGGAGCCGAAACGCACCACGAGGTGTTCTCGATCCAGTTTTGCTCCGAGCACCTGGTGCCCCGCGATGCGGCGCGGAAGCGTCAGGACGCGTCGACGCGGGCCGGCCGAGATGATCAGCTCGTCGTCGACGATGGCGACATCCAGCTGCTCGGCCCGGGCACCGGGAAGCGGAAGCTCGGCAAAGTAGCCGGCGGCATCGCGGCCGAAGCGAGCCCGCTCGGAGACGCTGAGCACTGCGTCGGGCTCGACGTCGGCGAACAGCTGGCCTCCGAGCTCCGCCAGCCGCTCGACTCCTCGAACCTCGTCCTCGCACAAGGGTGCCGTCAGCACGGGACGCGGTGCGAAGGTCTCCTCTACCTCCCGCTGACGCTCCTGCTGCAACAAGCCCCAGCTTCGAAAGAACTCCTCCGAGGTAGCGGCCTCGGGCAGTAGCCGGTTCATCACGATTGCGTCGCAGGGTACTTCGAAGAGGGCGAACTCCGTGTAGGCCCGGCGGGCCTCGGCGATTGTCACACGTTCTGGTGTCAATACGATACGAACACTGGTCTGGGAGTCGGTGATGCGCTTGCGCAGGGATCCGAGCTTGTCGTAGATCAGCTCCTCCGCATCCTTGAACACCCGAGAGCCGGGCAGCGGAACGGAGACGATCTTCTGCGCCACCGGAGTTCCAACCCGGGCGACGGCCCGCAGGGTCGGCAGCAGGAGGCGCAATGCGCGGTGAGCGATGTCCGGTAGCGTGGCCAGCCGCAGCGCCGAGTCGGTTGGCGCGCAGTCGACGATCACAAAATCGTACGCCCCGGACGTGGCGAAAGCCTCGACGGCGAGCAGGGTGGTGATCTCTTCGGCCCCGGGAAGCATGGCCAGCTCTTCGGCGACGACGTCCTCGATGCCCTGGTGTAGGAACATCGCAACCAGGTAGTCCCGAATGCTTCCCCAGTGACGCAGCGCCTCCGCGCGGGGGTCGACCTCGATGCCTTCGAGGCCCGGCGCTAGAGCGACCGGCTCCGGCCCGATGCGGCGTTCGAACACGTCGCCCAGGCTGTGAGCAGCATCGGCTGAGACCACCAGCGTGCGTCGGCCGCGCTGGGCCGCACAGACTGCGGTGGCTGCGGCGGTCGTGGTCTTGCCCACTCCGCCCTTACCCGTGTAGAGAACGAGCCTCACGGCCCGACGGTATCACGCCGCCGGCAGTACCTCTCGAACCACAGTGGGGTAGCGGACGATCGGTTCCGCCGACGTCCAGCGGTGATCGCAACGCGGGCACTCGGCGAGGAAGACGAGACCTCGATCGACCACCTCGTCGGTGCGAATCTCCGTGAAGCCGCAAACCGCGCAACGCAGCTGGGTTCGCAAGACGCGCTTCATCCGTCTCGCTTCGAATCCCATCGCCAGGTCGCTCGATCGTGCGCCTCGTGGCTCATACTCTCTGAACTCTGTTGCCTGCGTTCCTCGCATTGGCCTGTCGCTCCCTATTCCCCACCGCATTCCCACCATTCCCACCGCATTCCCACTGCATTCCCACTGGATTCCCAGCGGCAAGACACCGAAGCCGCTGGGGATTGGAGCGCGCCCCCGTGACGCATCCGGTCACGGAGTTTCGAAAAATCGGAGCGCCCGCTATAACTGCAATGATTTCGAAGGGTTCAAGATTCGGAGCCGATCCTTCCGGCGCGCCGCGCTCGAGGAGCAGAGGTATTGAGCTCGCCCCCGCCGCGCCACCCCGACCCGGAAACCTCCGATGACGCGCAGGCTGTGGAAGACGCGCCGGCACGCAAGAACTTCGTCCTCAATCTCTTCTTTGGAAGACAAGCCAGCGTGGGGAGTGCTCCGCTCGGCGTCCTGCGGCTCGTCGCCCTGGGAATGGTCTTCGAGAGCTACGACATCGGGCTCGTCAACGCCGCCTTGAAGCAGATTGCCGTCTCCATCGATATGAGCACGAGCGACACCGGCTTCGTGATGGCGGGCGTCCGGCTCGGCGGGCTCGGCGTGCTGCTGCTGATTCCACTCGCCGACATCATCGGGCGCCGGCGCATGTTCCTCGTTTCCCTGGTCGGGATGAGTGTCGGAACCTGCCTGACTGGCCTTACCCAGACCCAGGAGCAATTCCTGTTACTGCAGCTGGTGACTCGGGCCTTCATGCTGACGGGCGCGGCGCTTTCAGTGGTCATCCTGGTCGAAGAGTTTCCCACCGGCCAACGGGGAGCGGCGCTCGGACTGATGGCCGTCCTCGGCGGGATCGGCTACGGGCTGGGCGCGCTCCTGTATGGAGCCGTCGATTATCTCCCCTACGGCTGGCGGGCCCTCTACCTGATCGGCATCGCGCCACTCGCGCTGCTGCCCTTCTTCCGCCGCTCCCTGCGCGAGACGCGACGCTTCGAGCAACACGCCGAGCAGCAAAAGCGCAGCCAGGAGGGCCAGCGGGGCGCGTCAGCCAGTCTGGCCCGCTGGCTCAAGCCGCTCGTCGAGCTCGCCCGCACCCATCCCCGGCGAGTGACGACGGTGGGTCTTGCTGGATTGTTTGGAGCCATGGGAAGCATCGCGGTATTCCAATACACCAGCTACTTCGTCCAAGAGGCTCACGGCTGGGCGCCGGGGCAATACTCGCTGCTGGTGCTCGGGGGTGGATTGATCGGCCAGTTTGGCAATGTGCTCGGTGGACGGGGCAGCGACCACTTCGGTCGCAGGAAGATCGGTTTCGGCGCGCTCGCCATCGCACCTGTGTTCGCGACGCTGTTCTTCACCGGCCCCTCCTCCGTGTTGGTGATCAGCTGGGGCCTCTACGTCTTCTGCATGTCGGCGGGCGACGTGGTGATCCGCGCACTGTCGACGGAGCTCTTCCCCACCTCCCATCGCGGCTCGTCGGGCGGCGCCCTGATTGCCGTTCAGTCCCTCGGATTCGCGGGAGGCTTGCTGCTGTTCGCCTTCGGCACCGATTCCGTCGGCGACCTCGGCAGAGTCGTGAGCTGGGTATCGCTGTCGTCGGTTGCGGCGGGTGCCTGCCTGCTGTTGCTGCCGGAAACCCACCGCGAGGAGCTCGAGACGATCAGCTCCAGCGAGGCCAGCTGACACTTGCTTGACGCCTGCTTCGGTATCGGGTAGAAAGATCGGATCATGGCGAATCAGCGAAGCCTCAGCGCGACCCTTCCGATCGCCCTGCTCCTTAGCAGGGCGGGAGGGGCTTAGCGCCGGCTTCAGCATCGCCGAACGCGAAACCCTCTCCCGCCGAACTGGCCGGAGGGGGTTTCGCGTTTCTGGGACTACCTACTCGTCACCCTCTCCGACGCCGCGTTCGGCACAACAGGAGAACACCGTGGCGAGCATGCCCGCAACCAAATACCGGCCCTTCCCACCCATCAATCTGGCTTCCCGTCGCTGGCCGACGAAGGTGATCGAAAAGGCCCCGCTGTGGTGCAGCGTCGATCTGCGCGATGGCAATCAGGCGCTGGTCGAACCGATGGACTCCGAGCGCAAGCGGCGGATGTTCGATCAGCTCGTGGCCATCGGCTTCAAGGAGATCGAAGTTGGATTCCCGAGCTCTTCGCAGCCCGACTACGACTTCGTGCGCCAGCTGATCGAACACGATCTCGTCCCGGAGGACGTTACCATCCAGGTCCTCACCCAGGCGCGCGAAGAGCAGATTCGTCGCACCGTAGAATCGATTCGGGGCGCTCGGCGCGCGATCGTCCACCTCTACAACTCGACATCGACGCTGCAGCGAAGAGTGGTCTTCGGCCTCGGCCGCGCTGAGATCTGCGAAATCGCATTGCACGGCGCGCGCCTGATTGGCGAGCTGCGCTCGACCGTGCCCGACACCGATGTGGTGCTCGAGTACTCACCCGAGAGCTTCACGGGAACCGAGCTCGATTTCGCCGTAGAGATCTGCGAGGCCGTGATGGACGTCTGGCAGCCCACCCCTTCGGCTCCCATCATCCTGAATCTTCCCTCGACGGTGGAGATGGCGACTCCCAACGTCTACGCCGATCAGATCGAATGGTTCGGGACTCACGTGCGTGACCGCGATTCCGTGGTGCTGTCCATTCACCCCCACAACGACCGGGGCACGGGAGTCGCGGCCGCGGAGCTGGCCGTGCTGGCGGGCGCGCAGCGCGTGGAGGGAACCCTGTTCGGCAACGGCGAGCGCACCGGCAACGTCGATGTCGTGAACCTGGCCCTCAACCTCTACACCCAGGGCGTAGACCCTCAGCTGGCACTGTGGAACATCGACGAGATCGCGAAGGTTGCCGAGTTCTGCAACCGCCTGCCCATTCACCCGCGTCATCCGTACGCGGGCGAGCTCGTCTACACCTCTTTCTCCGGATCGCATCAGGACGCCATCAAGAAGGGCTTGGCGGCGCTGGACGAGGCCGAAGACGATCACTGGGAGGTTCCGTATCTGCCGATCGACCCCCGCGACTTGGGGCGCAGCTACGAAGCGGTCGTCCGAGTCAACAGCCAGTCTGGCAAGGGGGGGATCGCCTACCTGCTGGAGCGCGACCACGGCATGCGGCTACCGCGCAACCTGCAGATCGCGTTCAGCCGTGAAATCCAGCGAATCACCGAGGTGAGCGGTGGTGAGATTACCTCGCGGGCGATCTGGGAGCGCTTCGTCGCTTGCTATCTGGAACGGGTGCAGCCGATCGAGCTGCACTCCTACCAGGCCGTCACCTCGACCGTCGGCAATGCCGAGGACGACATCGAGTTTCGGGTCTCCTACAACGGCAACGAGAAAACCATTCGCGGCAACGGCAACGGCCCGATCGCAGCATTCGTGGACGCCCTGGCCCGCGGGCTGGAAGTGCAGCTGCAAATTGTCGACTTCAGCGAACACGCAGTCGGTCGGGGAGCGGATGCCGTGGCAGTTGCCTACGTCGAGGCGAAGGACGGCGACAGATCGACGCTCTTTGGCGTGGGTCGGCACCACAACATCACCACGGCATCTCTCCAAGCGGTGGTGAGTGCCGCGAATGGTCTCTCGACGCGTGTGGGGTCGAAGTAGACGCAGGGAAACAGCGCTCGATCCGGCCGTTGTCGTCCGATTCCAATGCTGCGCTGTATCATGGACCGAAGTGAGTCGAGACCGGGACGCGCAGGCTGCAGGATGATCACGCGGTCGATCGGACGCTTGACGATCCGATGCTGGGCAGGGATCGCGTTGGTCTGCGCCGGCCTGTTGGAGGCCGGCTGCCAGCCCGCCGCGACCGATTCTCGACCATCGGTAGTGCTCGTGGTGTTGGATACCGCGAGGGTGGATGCGGTGTCCGCCTACGGCTCGGTCGAAGGCACCACGCCCAACTTCGACGCCCTTGCACGCGACGGCCTGCTCTACAGCCACGCCTACGCGACGTCGGCCTGGACCCTTCCCTCCCATGCCAGCCTGCTTGGCGGACTACGCGTCGATCAGCACAAGGTGGGTATGCCAGGGAAGATCCTGTTACCCGACGACGCCGTCACGCTGGCCGAGCGAATGAGCGCGGCCGGCTACGACACCGCGGCGGTCTCCGAGAGCCCAGCCATCAGCAGCACCTTTCATATGACACAAGGTTTTGCGCATCAGCGCAGCGTCCGCATCAAGATCGACCGCAGCTCGGGTCGCGCCGTCGCGACGCACACGGAGCTCGACGCCGCGCGCGCCGTCCAAGAGTGGCTCGAGACGCGCGAAGCCGACCGGAGCTTTTTCCTATTCGTCAACCTCTTCGACGTCCACAGTCCCTACACGGTGCAGGACGAGAATCCATGGGTGCCCGAAGCGACGACCCAAGCCCAACTCGATGCGCGCCCCCCAACGCCCGGAAACCTGATCTGCGCTGAACTGCCCGCGCAAGATGTTCGCGACGTGCTTCGAGGCTTGTATCTGGGCGAAGTCTTCTCCGCCGATCGCAAGCTGGGCGCCATCCTGGACGACGTTCGCAGGCTGGGCGGCGCGAAGAACGTAATCACCATCGTGACCTCCGACCACGGCGAGTTCCTGGGCGACCGTCGGCTCCTCGGTCACCAATTCAGTTTGCGCACACCCGTGCTGCACATCCCACTCGTCGTGCACGGGCTCCCGGAGGTGTCAGCCGGAATCGTCGACGACCCCGTGTCATTGGTCGACATTGCACCCTCGGTGCTCGAGTGGGCGGGGGTCACCAACACAGCTGGGCTGGCGGGGAGATCGCTGCCCCTCGAATCGAGCTCCACCGCACAGCCGAGGCAGCTGTTCGCGGCCTATAGCGACCGTGGCTTCCCCACTCCGAAGGATTGGCAGGGTGTCATCGGCTGGACGAGCAAGCAGAAGCTTCGGAAGGCCTGCGCGCCCTCGGCACGGGTTTTCGGCGGGATGGCCACGCTGATCCAGTACCCCTACAAGTTCCATTGGTTCGAGAGCTACCCTCCGGAGCTCTACGACCTGAGCTGGGACCCCAACGAGCGCTCGGACCTGGCGGCGCTGGAGCCCGAGCTCGTTGCGCGCTTCAATGACGATATCGAGCCGCTCGTTGCAGCCGCCGGCCTCACGGATGCTGCATCGGCGGAGGTGGCGGAGCCGGTCAGCGAGGAGGTCGTCGAGACGCTGCGGCAGCTCGGCTACATCGATTAGGGCCAAGGGGAGAAAAACGTGCGGATTGGATTGATCCTGACCTCGGGCTCGGTGCGCGGGGACGTCGAGATGGCGGTGCGTGCCGAGGCCGCCGGCTTCGACGGCGTCTACACGATCGAGTTCTTCAATCGGCACGGCTACGTGCCGCTGGGCGCCATCGCCCAGGCCACCGAGCGGGTGCGGATCGGTACGGCGATCGCGAACGCGTTCACGCGCAGCCCTATGCTCCAGGCGAGCGCGGCCATGGACCTCGACGAGCTCTCCGGGGGCCGCATGGTGCTGGGCCTCGGCAGTGCGACGCGGCGAATGAACCAGGATTGGTTCGACGTAGCGTGGTCTGCGCCTGCCCCGCGCATGCGCGAGCTGGTACTCCTGCTCAAGGCGGCCTTCGCGGCCCAGAAGGGGGGCGGCTTCCGCTGGGAAGGAGAACATTGGAACATCAACGTCCCCATCTATGCTCGCCCCGGTGCCGCCCGGGCTGACATTCCGATCTGGATCGCCGCAGTCAACCGGGGGATGATCGCCGCGGCAGGGGGCGTCGCGGACGGTCTGGTGGGGCATCCGATCGCAACCCGGCGGTGGCATCGGGAGGTCACCATCCCGGGCTTGCGTGCAGGCGAGCAGAAGGCCGGACGCAAGCCGGAGAGCTGCGCGCTCGCGCCTTACGTGATGACCTCCATCCAGGAAAATCGCGATCACGCGGTTCAGGACGCCAAGAACCAGATCGGCTTCTACTTCACCACCGCCATCTACCACTCCATCCTCGAATTCCACGGCATGCCCGAAGTCGGTGCGGCGTGCCGCGCGGCGTTGCGCAAGTTCGATGTGAAGGCCATGGCGGCGGCCGTACCGGACGAGTTGGTGGACGAGATCGCGATTGCCTGCACGCCCGACGAGGCAGCCGATCGACTCGAACAGTGGGGCGCCCTCACGGACCAGCCCATCCTGTACGCGCCGTCGGTCGGCGTACCCGCGGAGAGAATCTCGAGCAACGTCGACGCCATGTTCGACGTCTTCGGCTCCGGG
>CAXMOC010000084.1:0-3852 GCA_964194865.1 uncultured Opitutales bacterium
ACGGGCAGGAAGAGCTCGAGCCGCGCCGCCCGCGCCGCCGCCCACGCCTCGGCGAGCGGAACCTCGCGGAACAGGTAATAGAGGATCCCGATGGCAACGGCCCAGGGCGCGAGCTGCCTCAGCCATCGCAATCCGCGCGAAGAGCGGTTCGCGCCGTCAGCCTCAGCCACGCTGGAAGCATCGCAGAAGACTCCGCCGATTGCCGGGGCGTAGCTGGCGCGCCCGGAACGCGCCGCGCATCGATCCAGGGGGGCCCGCCGGCACGACTGAAGATTGAACCCGGTTTCAGTTTCAGGCAATCTGGCCTCAGCAACCGCGGCGATCCATCCGGTCCGGGACGAGCGCGGCGCTCGAGCCGGCACTCCGGGCCGCGGCGAACGAGGGTATCGTGATGCAAAAGGGCCTGGCCGGCATCCGTGTGCTCGATTTTTCGACTCAGCTCGCGGGTTCCTATTGTTCGAAGCTGCTCGTCGACGGGGGCGCCGAGGCCATCAAGGTCGAGCCGCCGGAAGGCGATTCGTTGCGCCGCTGGTCGGCGACGGGCGCGGACCTGCGCGGCCAGGACTCCGCATTCTTCAGCTTCCTGAACGCCGGCAAGCAGTCGGTCGTCGGAGCGGCCGACGATCCGCACGTGCAAGCGTTGCTGGACGAAGCCGACCTGGTCATCGAGGCGCATGGCCTGGAGTCCGATAACGGGGAACGCCTCGATGTTGCCCGGCTGCGTGCGGCGCATCCATCCCTGGTGGTGCTTTCGATTACGCCCTATGGCCTGACGGGGCCATGGGCCGATCGCCAGGCGACCGAGTTCACGCTGCAGGCGGAGTCCGGATCGATCGGGATGCGCGGTTTGATGGGTAAGGAGCCGATTCAAGCCGGGGGGCGAGTGAGCGAGTGGGCGGCGGGGGCGTATGGCGCCGTCGCGGCCTTGCCGGCCGTCTTTCGCGCGCACGCGTCAGGGCAGGGCGAGCACATCGATCTGTCGCTGCTCGAAACCGCGAACTATCTGTTCACGAATCTCTCGGAGTCGATGAACCGGCTGATGAACGGGAGCCCCAAGGATCCGGAGCATGCCTTCCTGGCCCAGTCGGTGGAGACGCCCTCCATCGAGCCGACCGCCGACGGGTACGTCGGGTTCTGTACGAACTCGCGGCAGCAGTTCTCGGATTTCCTGCTGATGATCGAACGCCCCGACTTGCAGGACGACGAGGCACTCGCTCAGTTCGGCGGCCGCCTGATGCGTTTCGAAGAGTGGAACGAGATCATGCGCGAGTGGCTGACGAAGAAGACGACGGGGGAGATCATCGAGCTCGCGTCGTTGCTTCGGATTCCCGTGGCCCCGATCTGCAACGGTGAGACCGTGCAGGCCCACGACCAGCTGGTGGAGCGGCGGGTCTACGGCCGCGATGCGGAGGGCCGATTCGTCCGGCCCAGACGGCCCTACCGGATCGATGATGTCGATCCACCGGTCCCGGGCCCGGCTCCCCGGCTGGGGGCGCAGACCCGGTCTGCCGCCTTTGCCGCCGGGCCTTCCGCCCGTGTGGTCGATTTCACCGGCGAGCCCCCCGACCCGAAGCAGCACCTCCCTCTCGCTGGCCTGCGTGTCCTCGACCTGACCGCCTGGTGGGCCGGTCCAGCCGCTTCGTTCATGCTGGCGACATTCGGCGCTGAGGTCATCAAAGTCGAATCAGTGGGACGCCCCGATGGGTTGCGCATGGTCGGGGGCATGATGGCCGCCCACTACGACCAATGGTGGGAGGCGAGCACACATTGTCTGCAAATCAATTGCAACAAGCTCGACATCACCCTCGATTTCTCCAAGCCGAAGGGGCTCGTGCTGGTCGAGAAGCTGATCGCGGAATGCGATGCGGTCCTTGAGAACTTCACCCCACGTGTGTTGGAGAATTTTGGGCTGACCTGGGAGCGGGTGAAGGAGCTGAATCCCAAGGCCCTGATGCTGCGCATGCCGGCTTTCGGGCTATCGGGACCGTGGCGTGACCATACGGGCTTCGCCCAGACGATGGAGCAGCTCTCCGGGCTGGCTTGGGTGACGGGCCACACGGACGATCAACCGCGCATTCCGCGCGGGCCGTGCGATCCGTTGGCCGGCATGCACGGCGCGTTGGCGTTCTTCGTCGCGCTGGCGGAACGAGTTGAGTCGGGCCGCGGGCACCATGTGGAGAGTACGATGGTGGAAAGTGCACTCAATGTAGCTGCCGAGCAGGTCATCGAGTGGAGCGCATACGGCAACTTGATGCAGCGCGACGGCAACCGTTCGCCCCTCGCGGCGCCTCAGGGTCTCTATCCCTGCGCGGGTGGAGAGCCGGGGGCAGAGAAGTGGTTGGCGCTGTCGGTCGCCACGGACGCACAATGGCGTGCGCTGTCGAGAGCCCTCGGCGATCCCGAGTGGGCGCTGGATGCCGCCTTGAAGACTCGGGCGGGTCGCCGCAAAGCCCATGACGCGATCGATGAGCGACTCCGCGACTGGACGCGCAAGCGCGAACGAGCCGACATCGTGTCCGAGCTGCGCGCCCTGGGCATTCCCACCTCGGAGGTCGCGAATCCGTGCAGACTGCTCGAGACCATTCCTCAGTTCCAGGCACGCGGCTACTTCGAGGCGCCCGAGCATCCGGTGGTTGGAGCGATGCCGCTGCCGTCGCTGCCCTTCCGCTATGCGAGCATTGATCGTTGGCTCCGAACGCCGGCACCGACGATGGGTCAACACAACGAGGCCGTTCTGTGTGGAATCCTGGGCTTGTCGCCTGACGAACTTCGCGATCTCGAAGCCGAGGGCGTGATCGGGACTCGTCCCGAGGGTCTCTGACTTCGGCTCCGCCGCGGCCTTCACCCGACCGGCAGAGAAACGACGACGCTACCCGTGGCGTGATCTCCGAGATCGTTGCTGGCCCGAATCGCCACCTCGATCACGCACTCGTCCCCCTCGCTGATCGTCTGGGTGACCCGACCGGTGAATCGCAGGGGCTTGCCGGGAATCGCGGGGGAGCCGAGTCGGATCTTGATGCTGCGAATCATCGCTTCCGGTCCTGCCCAATCGGAGACGAAGCGAGCCACGTAGCCGTTCGTGGTGAGGATGTTCATGAACACGTCCGGCGCGCCCTGAGCTCTCGCGAACTCGGCATCGTGGTGCGCGGGCATGAAGTCGCGGGAAGCGATGGCTCCGGCGACGATCACCGTCGAGGTCACCGCGAGCTCGAAGTGCGGCAGCTCGTCGCCCACGGCGATCTTGGTGCTGGGCAGAGAATCCGTGCGCCCACTCGTCACGAGGCTGCTCCAATGCTGGAGGGGTCGAACTTGAAGATGCGGAAGAGCTGTCGGCCCACCACCTCGTCCCCACCGCTCGTGTAGGTGGTTACCCAGGTTACGAAATATCCCTTCCCGAGCGACGTGGTCTTGAGGGTCGAAATGGACTCCAACTCGCTCGCCATGTGAAGATGGTCCCCCGGTCTCAGATAGCGCACGAATTCGAGCTCGGAGTTCGTGGCCACTGTGCCGACGTAGCCTGCCTCGTCCAGTGGGATGATCGGGTTGTCGTGCTTCATCTCGCCCGGAGCGCCACCCCGCGCGGCGATGCCCTCGATTTTGGGGCGCGGCATCGACCACGCCTGGAGCATCGCCGGAGGCGCGACGATTCCGCCGTGGCGGCTGCTCGCGGCGATCGCTTCGTCGAGATAGACCGGGTTGCGGTCGTCCAGGGCATCGACCCAGTGCCGAATCATGGGCAGGTTGACCGCATCGGGCGCCACCGCCGGCGGGCCCATCGGCTTCCCGACGTACGCTTCGAGTCGCGCTCGAAGCTCGTCTACTTCTTCTGCTGCCATCGATCTCCTTCATCCC
>CAXMOC010000085.1:0-12860 GCA_964194865.1 uncultured Opitutales bacterium
CTGCTCAGCGGCGTCGCGGTCGACGCGATGGCGGATGCCGGCATCGACCGCACCGAAGTGGACGGGCTCTTGGTCCATCCCATCGGGGGGCTGCCAGGGTTCGTTCCAGCAACCGTGGCCGAGTTCGTCGGACTTCGCCCGCGGTTCGCCGAGCTCGTCGACCTCGGCGGCGCCACGGGTGCCGGCATGGTGTGGCGCGCGGCGGCTGCCATCGGCGCCGGCATGTGCACCACCTGCCTCTGTCTCACGGGGACGCGACGTCGTCGTAGACGTGCGGGCTCCGTGAAGAGCGAGGGCGGGCCGGCCCCTGGTGCCGGCCATCCCCGCTCGAAGCCGCCGACGCGAGATCGGTCGCCACACGCAGAGTTCGACGCGCCCTACGGTATGGTCGGCGCCAACGTCGGCTACGCCCTGCTCGCCACCCGCTACGCCCATGAGTACGAGCTCACCGATGCCCAGCGAGCGAAAGTGGCCGTCGACCAGCGCTTCAACGCCAACGCCAATCCAGCGGCCATCTTCCATGACCAGCCCCTGACGATCGATGACGTGCTCGGGTCCAACGTCGTCTGCGAGCCGCTCCGAATGCTCGAAATCGTCATGCCCACCGCGGGCGCCGCGGCGTTGGTCGTCACGGCCGCCGATCGTGTTGCCGACGCCGCCCAGCGACCGGCCTGGCTACTCGGTGCCGGCGAGTCGGTCACGCACTCGTCGTTCGCCCAGGCCCCCGGCCTGAGCGAGACTGGGGTGGGGATCGCGGCCCGCGCCGCGTTCTCCTCGGCCGGCGTCGACCCCGCAGACATCGGCCTCGCGTCGCTCTACGACTGCTACACGATCATGGTCCTGCTCACCCTCGAGGAGGCCGGATTCTGCAAACCTGGTGAAGCAGGCGCGTTCGTCGAGTCACATGACTTGACCTTCTCCGGCGACTTCCCGCTCAACACCCACGGCGGCCAACTCTCCTTCGGCCAACCCGGCACGGCCGGCGGCATGAGCCACGTCACTGAAGCCGTCCGCCAGATCCAAGGCCGCGGCGGCAACCGTCAAGTCTCCGACCTCGAGCTCGCCTACGCCCACGGCAACGGCGGCATCATCGCCGAGCAGGTCGGGCTCGTCTTCGGAGCCAACCGATGAGCGCACGACCGATCCCGCCCACCTCCGCGCTCACCCAGCCCTACTGGGACGCCGCCCGCCGCGGCCAGATGGCGGTGCAGCGCTGCGAGCAGTGCGGACACAGACCGTTCCCACCCCGGGCCACCTGTCCGAGCTGCGGAGCGTCGACGCTGTCGTGGTCGCCGGTATCGGGGCGGGCGACGGTCTACAGCTACACGATCGCGCACCGCTCGCCCCACCCGGCGTTCGCGGGACAGCTCCCGCTCGTCGTCGCGATCGTCGAGCTCGAAGAGGGACCGCGCATGTTCACCAACATCGTCGGCTGTGACCCGGCCGACGTCGAAGTCGGCATGGCCGTCGAGGCCGCGTTCGAGCCGATCGATGACACGGATATGGTGTTGCCGGTGTTCACACCAACAAATGAAACCGGGTAGTTCGGACCCAAGTGCGTAACGGTTGGAAATAAGCCAGCCAAAGAGGAAAGGAGTCGAGATGCCTTCCATCGCAACGACGTTGGCACAGCGAACCGAGACCCCTGGGACCGAGGGGTGGGCGCGCACGGCACGTGCCGATGACCCGAACAAGTACTTCGTGCTCTCGGCCGACTGCCACGCGAACGAGCCGCGCAACTGGGTGAAGTCGCGGATCGATCCGGCGTACCTGGATCGCCTTCCTCATCTGGAGGTGCGGAACGGCGAGTCCTTCATCATCAGCGAGGGCAACCGGCCGTGGAAGATCCGCACCGACACCACCGACTGGGGTCCGGAGGACATCGAGCGAAACAAGACCGGCTACACCGCCGAGGAGCGTCTCGCCGACCAGGGCCGTGACGGCGTCGACGTGGAGATCGTATTTCCGAACAAGGGGATCCACAGCTTCGGCACCAACGACCCGGGCTTCTCGATGGCCATGTGCCGGGCCTGGAACGACTGGGCGCACGAGGCCTACTGGAACCACCGCGACCGCATCCTGCCCATGGCCATGGTCCCCACCCTCGATGTCGAGGCGGCGATCGGCGAGCTCCAGCGCGTCGCCGAGATGGGTTTTCGCGGGATCACGATCCCGTGCAAACCCGAGTATGGGCCGACAGGCATGGACCACCGCAACTACAACCAACCCGAGTTCGAGCCGCTGTGGTCGGCGATCGAGGACGTCGACCTCCCAGTCACGATTCACGTCTCGACCGGGCGGGACCCGCGTGCCTCTTCCGGCCCGGGTGGGGCGATCGTCAACTACGCGGTCCACTGTTGCGCTGCGAGCCAGGAGCCGGTCGCGAACCTGTGCGCATCGGGGGTGCTCGAGCGCCATCCGAAGCTGCAGTTCGCCACGATCGAGGCCGGCATCGGCTGGGTCCCGTGGCTGCTCGAAGCGATGGACGAGGCGTTCTACAAGCACCGCATGTGGGTGTCGCCCGATCTCAAGGAGCCGCCGAGCTTCTACTACCGCCGCCAGGGCTTCTCGTCGTTCATGGAGGACCGATCGGGTCTGGCCCTCGCGGTGGAGCACGACCTCGTCGACAACTTCATGTGGGCCAACGACTATCCCCATCACGAAGGCACCTGGCCCCACTCCTCCGCGGCAATCGAGCGGACCATGGGCAACCTCACCGAGGAACAGCGCGTCAAGATCCTCGGCGGCAATGCCGCCCGCTTCTTCGGCATCGAGGTGCCAGCGGCTCGGTGATCTCGCTCTAGGCTGTTGGCCGGTTCTCTCCGTAAGCGAATGGGCACAAACTGGAGGCACCTCCAATGAAGATCGGCGTCGTGTTTCCCCAGACCGAGATCGGCAACGATCCTGCGATCATCCGCGACTTCGCCCAGGCGGTAGAGGGCATGGGCTTCAACCACCTGCTGGTCTACGACCACGTATTGGGAGCCGATCGCGATCGGCCGGGAGGCTTTGCGGGACCGTATGACAAGGACACAGCCTTCCACGAGCCGTTCGTGTTGTTCGGATACCTGGCGGGACTGACGCAGACGATCGAGCTCGTGACGGGCGTGATCATCCTGCCCCAGCGGCAGGCCGCCCTGGTCGCGAAGCAGTGCGCGGAGGTCGCGGTGTTGTCGGGCGGACGTCTACGCCTGGGGATCGGTGTCGGCTGGAACGCCGTGGAGTACGAGGCTCTTGGCGAGAGCTTCTCGAATCGGGGCCAGCGCGAGGAGGAGCAAGTGGAGGTCATCCGCTCGCTCTGGGAGAACGAGACTGTCGACTTCGATGGACGCTGGCACAGAGTGTCCCACGCCGGCATCAACCCACGGCCGGAGAGCAAGATCCCGATCTGGTTCGGCGGCACCGCCGACCCCTTGCTCGAGCGCGCGGCACGCATCGGCGACGGCTGGCTACCACTGGTCCCGCCCGACGATCGGGGCAAGGCGGCCGTCGAGAAGCTCCTTCGCCATCTCGACGGAACAGGGCGCGATCCAGAGAGCTTCGGCATCGAGCCCCAGGCGCGCATCGCGGGCGGCAATCCCGAGCGCTGGCGCAAGCACGCCGAGGGCTGGCGGGAACTCGGCGCGACACACATCTCCATCGTGACCATGGGCGCCAAGCTGTCGCGCCCCGAGGATCACCTGAAGGCCGCCAGCGAGTGGCGGGACGTCATTTCGTGAACTCGGTGTCTGATGGCGCGAGATAAGCGAATCGCGAACGACGGCTTGCCAGGACCATCTCTCGGCTGAGATCCGGCCGACTAGCTCGGAAACAGGAAACTTCTGCCGTGGACTGGGGGCCTCGTCTCCGGTGCGACCAATCGTGCGTCATACTGGCCGGCGTGGCTGAGCAGCATCTGGACGGCGGGCTCGCGAACGCGGGGCAGGTGGTCCGCGTCGGTCCGCATGTTCTTCGCCCCTCAAATCCGCACTCGGGTTCGATTCACGCCTTTCTACGGGCGGTGAGACACGCCGGATTCGAGGGCGCCTCGCTACCACTCGGTATCGACGAGGACGGACGCGAGCGCCTCGTGTTCATCGACGGCGACGTCCCCTTGGCGCCCTACCCGGACTGGAGCCAGTCCGACACCGCGCTGGCGTCCATCGCCAGGCTGCTGCGCGGGCTACACGACGCCGCCAGCGGGTTCGACCCTCAGGGTCACACCTGGAACGACGCGATGGCTGACCCTGCGGGCGGAACGCTCGTGTGTCACAACGACGTGGAGCCGTCCAACGTCGTCTTCCGTGACGGCATCGCCGTTGCGCTGATCGACTTCGAGTTCGCTGCTCCTGGCCGCCCCGCCTACGACCTCGCTCAGCTCGCCCGCCTCTGTGTACCGATCGAGGACGACTTTGACCAGGCCCGGATCGGCTGGCGGCCCGCCGACCGGCCCGCACGGCTACGACTCGTCGCTGACGTCTACGGACTGGACCGGGACGGTCGGGCGGAGCTGCTCACCGCCATGGACGATGCCATCGACCGCATCGAAGCAGCCGCCCGACGCAGCGTCGACGCTGGTGACCCGAACGCCATGGCGATCTTGAAGAGGACCGGGGGCATCGAGAAGTACGATCGCCGGCGTCGCTGGTGGACCGACCACCACGGCCAGTTCGCCGCCGCCCTCCTCTGACCAGCTCGCCACCAATCCGACGATGCGCCGAGCCTCGGCCTAGGTCAGGCTGCATGTCCCCCCGGCGGTGCGAGCGGAACGGCCTAGCGCGGATCCAGCCGGAGGAACTGCCTCGGCGCGAAGCCGGTGAAGACGTAGGCGACCAGCGGAAACCCCGGCTCGTCGAGGAGGCGCTCGCGTTCCTCTTCTCCGACAGGGACGGCGCGGTAGTCGGTGGTCTCGCCTTTGCGGGTCACGCTGACATCCGGATTGTCGAGCGAGCGGTGGTACCACGCGCGCGGCCAGTGGTTCGCGGCGACGAAGAGCCGACCGTCGTAGTCGATGGGCGACAGCACCCGCTCGTGGGACTCCCCGTCCGCGTCGGCCGTGGTGAGGACGATCGTCTCCCCCCCGATGTTCTCGGGCTGGAAGGCGGCCACCGCGGTCATGCAGCCGGTGTGTGCAGCGGCGAGAATGAAAAGACTCAGGATGGCAATGGCTCGGCAGTGCATGGTTCCCCTTGTGGGATCCTCGCTGAGGCGTGCCGCCAGGACGGCACCGGCCGTGCCGCCGCCGACCACGATGAACCGTCGGGTTCCGGTTTCCATGCGTCGTCTCCGTGGCGCTGAGGGGTTCGAGGCGCTTCCGAAACTAGAGGTCGGCGATGCCAAGACCCCGCCGGAATCGCGGAGATTTCCTAGGCGGTGCCGGGGAAAGGGCGGGCAGTCTCTGCACCCACAGACTAGGTGGCGTGGGGGCAGTCTGTAGCGAACTCGTCTCTGGGCGCAAATCCCTGATCTGCAGCGAAATTACAGGGAAACTCCGCGAATCTGAAATCAGCAGCGGGGCTGGTTGTGCGGCCGAAGCCCAATCTGGGGTTCTGACGGGAAAATTCCCTGCGTTCGGGAACAGGGAACTCTGTGCCAGACCGGCGAGCACTAGGCTTCGAACCTGAGGGTCGGGGGTTCGAGTCCCTCCCGGCGTGCCACGGTTCTCCCAAGAGTTTCAGGAACTTGCGGTGGCCGCTGCCACCGCCGAAATCTTGTTTGATCGCGATCTGTAGCCCCAGTGTAGCCACAGGGTCCAGTCCTCTGAACACACACTGGTGTTACCGCCTGTTCTCGGACGCATCGCTGGCGGGTGGGCAGGCGTTGATAGCCGGGAGACGACCGACCAGCCCCCCAGTCGCTGCTTCCGAGTACCGCGGTGATCGCGTGGGGGCGGTCGGCCGAGATCCCGGCGATCGCTTAGGTAATCGGAATCATGGCGGCCCAGGGCAGAGATTTTCAGGCCACCACGGAGGTCATCCTTGGGCGTCCACCAACGTCCACAGGCGTTCGTTCCCAGGAACTTTCCGCTGGGGAGAGTACGGGCACCCGTCCGATCGCGGCGTCACCGGCCCGGCGCGAACCCATCACGAAGATGTCGCCTCAGTTGGCCGTCGGATACCGGCGGAGCAGATCGCCGCCCGGAACGCGGCGTCCCGAGCCCGGATGCACTACACGGACCTCGAACGCGAACCGGTCGAGGCCGAAGTGCGTCTCGATCTGGTGAATCAAGCCGTTCGCCGTGGCGTCGTCGCGAATCGGCCGGGCGCGCCGGCTCTGTCCGTGGGCCCGAGCCAGACCTGCCTCGACCCCCTCCTGATAAGCCTCCTTGAGCAGATTCTCCAACCCCATCCAGTGGGCTCGCCGGAGCCGTTTCAGCGCCTGGGTCTGGGCCATTAGGCTCTCCTCGTCCATCTCGCAGAGAGACGATAGCGCCGTCGCCTCGCTGCCGACTCTGCCCACGAGCCGCAAGATCGACGCGAAGTGTACGAGGAGACCGGTGAGATGAACGTTGGGACGATTGCGAATCTGCTCAGCGAGCGCCGAGTACCCGCGACGCCAGGGCGTAGTCCTTGGGTTTCACCCACAGGATCATGCCGTAGCGGCCCTTTCCGGCGACGACCGCATCGACGGCCGTCACGTTGATCTTCCGTTCCGCGAGCTTCTCGAGCACCTTGTGGCAGGCGCCGATGCGGTCGTCGCCCTGGACGAGGAAGGCCTTCTTCGTCTTGCCGAGCTTCCAGCCTTGTTGGCGCGCGACCCGCCGCACGCCCGCGATGTCGGCCGACACGAAATCGATCTGCGCCTTGCGCCCACCGGCCGGGAATCCCGTGAAGGCAAGCAGATCGACATCCGCATCGCGCAACGCGGCAAGCATCTCGGCCCCCCGGCCCGCACGAGATGGGACCTTCGCGTAGCAGTAGTTGACCTTGCGGACTCGCTGTGCCATGGCCACCCCTCCTCTCGATAGAGAGATCCTCGATAGAGATCGAGTGGAGAGGATACCCCAGGCGTGCGTTCGACCTCCCCCGTGGAACGGAACGTTGCCCTCGACCTCCCACCGCTTAGCATCCATCTCGCACGGCGTACATCATCGCTCAGCCCGCGCTCAGGGCCCAGCGATGCAGCAACTCGCCATCCTCGAGCAGGTACCGGACCACGTCGATCATGTCTATCTGTAGGGATGGTCCGGCAACGCCAGACGTATTTTCCGAAGAGGTCAGCGGTCCCGTTCAAGAGCGCCTGGGGCATTCGTCTATCGCGATCACGATGGACACCTACAGTCACGTCATCGACGGACTTCAGCGCGAAGCGGCCCAAAAGTTCGACGCTCAGTTCGCAGAGGTCTGAGGTCGCGGTTGCCCGATGGGGCTACATTCGGGCTATACGCACCAAATTCTCTCGAACTCTCGATGGGATAGAGCCGACTACGTGATTTGAGGTTTTGGTGTCGGCTCGATTCCGGGGCCCGTCTCACGAATTTGCGCGGAGCAAAGTACCCCACACTCTCCCAATATGGCGCATGGAGAGCACGTAGGCACTGGACGTACCCGACTCACCGTCGATCGTTCGAGGCCGCCGCTGGATTGCCCCTTCCCCCCCCTCCCGCACCCCTGTGACCGCGCTCGATCCCGTTTCTCAAATGGAGCCCCGCGAGCGCCTGTTCTAACTGCCACTCGTAGTCGCCGACCAGAAGGGAAGCGGTACGAGAGATGCAATTCCTCCAACACCGAGACGGAGGAGAGAGAGCGAGATAGGACCCTGAAAACGCTGCTGGAGTTATTTGAGAACCGAGCAGGAACCGGAGCCGGTGTGACCTGACCCTTCGCTCGTGAACTTCTGGACGCGGTTGTTGCCGGTCTCGGCCACGAAGACATTGCCCATCGGGCAAATGCCAATTCCGTGGGGATGGCTAAATTGGCCAGGGGCAGTACCCGAGGACCCCCACTTGATGAGGAAGACGCCGTCGCTGGTGAACTTCTGGATTCGGTTGTTACCGGTGTCGGCTACGTAGACATTGCCCTCGGCGTCAACTTCGATCCCGTGCATGCCGCGGAACTGGCCGTCCCCGCTGCCAGGGGAACCCCATTGGAGGATGAAATCGGGAGGGTCACTGCCGGCCAAGGCTGGGGCCGGAAGGAGGGTCAGGAAGAGAGTGAGAAATCGGGTCCCCCGAAGAACCCTCCTTGGTTGCTCGAACTTCGATCTCATAAGCTAGGAGCCTAAGCGTGATAATCGTGTGAAGAGACTGTTCATCGTAACCCAGACTCTTCGCATCATCGTTAAGTTCTTCGATCACGATGGCAAGGTCGGATATCCCCGAAGCGGGGTATCCACGATGCGGGAGATACTCACATTGGTTCGCCGCTGCGCGATCCGAACACAGCCCGTGAGGGCCATGCTCGCGAACCCAAGACAGACCATGACCTGAACGGCGCGCAGCCCGATGCACTCCGGCCCGAAGTATTCGGGAGCGAACTCTCGAATCCACGTTGGCAGTGCTGAAGTGCGGGCGCTCCCAGTCTGGACCAAGAAGCCTAAGATGAACCGGTTTCTTGACGTCGCTCCATTTTTCGCATGTCCGGGCTCAGCGGTTCTACCTGACACGGCGTCCCGTTGTACACGGGCATGCCCGAGAACGGATCGCGAACCCGATCGTCGTGAAGGTGATTCACGTTCACTCCCGGGTAGCGACGAGTCGCGGTCGTACCCGTCTCGTAGACGTGTCCCCAGAACTGGTGGATCGCGATGACACCTCGGCGGACGTCCGGGGACAAGCGTGCCTCGATCTCGATTGCGCTCGTCTCGGAGCGCACGCGGACGAGCTGCCCGTCCTCGATCCCACGCTCAGCCGCATCTTCCGGATTCAGCGTCGCCCAGTTCCCTTTCAGCTTCTCCGCGAGCGGCTCGATATGGTGAGTCCAGCTGTTGTAGCTCGCGAGACGCCGGGCCCCCGAGATCAGGACGTATGGCAGATCAGGCTTTGGCCGCGGCGGCTCTTTGAGTGCGATCCGAAGCGCCTCGACGACGTTCCAGAGAATCGTGAGGCGTTCGAGCCAGAGAGCGCGAGATTGTACCGCCTCTCGATTGGAACGCGCTGTTGGCGTTCAGCTGCGGTGCGGTGTTGGGCGGCGGGCCGGTCTCTTGACCGATGCGTCCAATGCTCCCGGTGCGCGCCGCGGATCCAGTCTACTGGGACTCCGCACCAGCACCGCGAGGGCCAGCCCGACTCAACGTGTCGAGGTCGCGTCCGAAGATGCACGGGCGGCCTGGACCACGCCGCGGCTTGCGGCGCGAGCGGCACCCTTTTTTGCTAACTGATGATCCCGGACGTCGTGGAGGCGTCGATGCCGAAACCGATCAATCTGTTCGATCCCGCATTCCGGGAGGATCCCTACCCGTTCTACGCCGAGAGTCGCGCGCAGGGACCGGTCGCCCAGGTGGACCCGATCGGGGCCTGGTTGGTGACCGGGTACGACGAGGTCGTCGACGTCCTGAAGAGCCCGGGTGTCTACTCGTCGACGGCGATGCAGGGTGCGCTGGCCCAGGTGGAGATCGAGGATTCCGAGGACGACGGTCCGCCCCCGATGGTGATCACCACCGACCCACCCAAGCACGACCGCCTGCGCACGCTGGTCAACCGGGGCTTTACGCCGGGTCGAATCGGGCGCGTCGAGCCCCGAATTCGCGAGATCGCCGCCGAGCTGTTCGCCGCCATGGACACGCGCGGAGAGTGTGATCTGGTGTCGGAGCTGGCTGTGCCCCTTCCAGTCCGGGTGATCGCCGAACTGCTGGGCGTGGATCCGGACCGGTTTGAGGACTTCAAGCGCTGGTCCCAGGCGGCTGTCGCGATCTTCGGTCGGTCCGCGAGCCCCGAGGTGCGCGCCGCGGCGAACGCCAGCATCGACGAGCTGGCCGACTACATCGACGCGGCAGCCGAGGAGCGTCGGGTCAAGCCACGCCAGGATCTGATCAGCGTGTTGATCGAGAAGGAAGCGGAAGACGCGCTCACGCTCGACGAGGTGATCGGCTTCGTAATCCTCCTGCTGGTCGCGGGGAACGAGACGACGACCAGCTTGATCGGGAGCACCGCCATCGCCCTGCACGACCACCCCGGGCAGCTGGCAGCCGTCCAGGCCGAGCGCGCGCTGATCCCGAGCCTGGTCGAGGAGGCACTGCGCTACACCTCACCGGTCCAGCTGCTGTTCCGGCAGACGACGCGCGAGGTCGAACTCGGCGCCGTGCGACTGCCGAAAGATGCGATCGTACTGCCGAGCTACGCGGCGGCGAATCGCGACCCGAAGCGCTTCCCAGATCCCAACCGCTTCGACGTCAAGCGAAACGCGCAGGGGCACCTGGCGTTCGGGCTCGGGATCCACTTCTGCCTGGGCGCCGGCCTCGCGCGGCTCGAAGCCCGAGTGGCGTTCGAGGGGCTGGTTCCGCGCCTCGAGAAGCTGCAGCGCCGGGACTCGAACATCCGCTGGAGCGAGTCGCCGTTCCTGCGCGGTCCCCAGGAGCTGCCGCTGGTCCCCCGCTGAGTCTCAGCTGCAGCGCCTTGCTCGGCGGCCCCACTGATCCGGCGGCGCGCGGGTCGACTACACTGGGCCGTCGCATGTCCGACGACGTCACACCGACCGACATCCGCCAGCAGGGTCCGCGGCAGCTTGCCATCACGTGGTCCGATGGTGCCGAGAGCTCCTACGACGTTCGCGCGCTGCGCCTGGCCTGCGGCTGCGCTACCTGCGTGGACGAGTGGAGCGGAGAGGGGACGCTCGATCCGGCCAGCGTGCCCGAGGATGTGCACCCGCTGAGCATCCAGTCCGTGGGCCGCTACGCGATCCAGATCAACTGGAGCGACGGCCATTCGACGGGCGCCTACCCCTATCGACGCCTGCGCGCGCTGGCAGAGGGGCCGTTGAACCCATCCACTTTTCCGCCGTCGGACCCGGCCGTCGTCCCACCGCGCCAGCGGCCAAAGCGTTGATTGGCTAGACACGGCCCCCAAAGGCCCCGAGCTCCCAGCTCCGTTTACCAGTGGATCACGTGGAGCATGAAATAGGTCTCAACCGTTCATCCGGGTGACTTCACCTTCGAGGTGGCCTTCTGGTTGGAGGAGTACCTCTCTCACTACCTGCTGATGGTCCCTTATGTGTTGGTTCTCTTCCTTCTCGTTCGCTTTGAACTCAGCCGGGAGCCAAGCGCGATTTCGAATCCGGAGAAAGTAGTGGTCGCGTCGTGTGGCGCTGTCCTCGGCGTGTGCTTCACCGTAGGCTGCGTCGAATCGGCCGCCGTTGATCTCGTGGTAGTACCTCTGAACGTGTTCTTGCTCGCTAAGTTCCGACGACTGAGGCAGCGTCATCGATTGACGCTCTGGGAGTCCCCCCTCTCCGTCTACTGGCTCATTGGCACCACTCTCATGATCCCCCTAGTCGTAGGCTTCCGTGTTTGCAACGGGTGGCTGATTCAGCCCACCGATCTCGGTTTCGGAATCGCGGGCTAGGGGCGGCCCTCTCGAGCACGCCGCCCAACAAGGCGCTGCAGCTGACAACAGACAGCTGGGCGTTTTCGGGTTCGGTAGCATTCTGGCGTCGGGACTCTGTGGCACGGCGTTGACGGCAGCGCCGTTGCAGCTGAAGCCCGGTCCGTTTTAGGCGACGCTAACACGAGGCAGGCCCCGTGAGGAGTAGAACCCGCTGGAGGCCTTGGATGCTACTTCTCTTCAGCCTTGGAGCGGTAGAACTCCTGCTCAGATTCCCGATGGGGAACGCGGCCATCAAGGATCTTTACCGGTACGAGCTCGATGATGGCCGTTGCTTCGGCCTCGATCCAGGCGCCGAGGTCGTGTACACGGGTTGGCTGCTTCGCATCCCGCCTGTGGAGCACGCGGTCAACTCACGGGGTTACCGAGGGCCGTCGCGCCCCCTCGAAAAACCCCCCGGGACCGTCCGGATCCTTCTGGTCGGGGACTCCTACACTTTCGGGGTCGGGATGCCCGAGGAAGACACCATCGCGGCCCAACTCGAAGACGTTCTGGAGGCGTCCCTGCCGCGTCCCGTGGAAGTCCTCAATTTCGGCGTGCCAGGAGTGAATCTCGAGGAGACATTCGAGCAGTACGAACGCTTCGCCAGCCGATGGGAGCACGACCTCGTTCTATACCTGCTATTTCGCAACGATCTGGATGAGCCTCAATGCGACGAAACTTCCACCAACCGGTGGGAGGTCGCGTCGCTTCTTAGAAACGTCTACCTGGCGCGGGTGATCATCATGCCGGCCATTCTCATCTCGGGTCTCCTACCTGGCGAAGGGGAAGTGGCTCGGCTCAAGTCCGTTGTTGAACAGTTTGGCGAAGCCGGCAGTAAGAATCGAGCCGCGTTTCGAATCGTCGTTCTTGGGAACCCTGTGGCTGGCGAGAACAAGGACGAACGGTTCGAAGCGTGGATGGAGCAGACGGAGGTGCCTCTTCTTGAATTGTCGCCCCTCTGGAATGATCGAAGTAACTTGATTGCGCGCGAGTATCACTTTAACCAGACCGGAAGCCGGCGCGCGGCGGTGGCGATCGCCGAGTGGCTCCTAGAGGCGGTGCAAACGATCGGCGCGAGCGGAGTTCCCCACCGGGCGGCAGCCTTCGATGATGACGGTCCCGTCAAGCCTTCCTCCTCGTAGTTCGTCGGGCGTGTTGCGACGACCCTATATTCGCGCCCACTCTGGCTCTACCGCGGCAGGGGCGAAGAGGTCGGGGGATTCATCCAGCTCTCCGGCTCACTCGGCCTCAGGCGGCTACGATCTCGCCCGAACGAGCGACTCAACCTATCCCGTTCGATCAGTCGGCCGGGATATACAAGGCGGCTTTGGAACGCGAGCACACCGCAGCAAAGGCGCGCCGG
>CAXMOC010000086.1:0-4673 GCA_964194865.1 uncultured Opitutales bacterium
GTGGCAAGGACCTCGATGTCGTTGGCATCAACGATCTGACCGATGCGAAGACCCTCGCCCATCTGTTGAAGTGGGATTCGATCCACGGCCCGTTCCCGGGCAGCGTCGAACCGGCCGATGGCGCCATCATCGTCGACGGAAAGCGCATCCCGATCAGCGCCGAGCGCGACCCGGCGAAGCTCCCGTGGAAAGAACTCGGAGCCCAGCTGGTAATCGAGTCGACCGGTCATTTCGCCGACCGCCAGGGCGCGTCGAAGCATCTCGATGCGGGCGCCGAGCGCGTGATCATCAGCGCACCGGCCAAGGACCCTGACCTCACCGTCGTCCTCGGTGTGAACGACGACGAGTACGACCCGGCGAAGCACAAGATCGTGTCGAACGCTTCGTGCACCACCAACTGCCTGGCGCCGCCGGCCAAGGTGCTCCACGACAATTTCGGCATCGAGAGCGCCTGGATGACTACGATTCACGCCTACACCAACGACCAGGTGACCCTCGACTTTCCGCATAGCGATCTGCGCCGCGCCCGCGCCGCCGCGCTCTCGATGATTCCGACGAGCACCGGCGCCGCCCGCGCCATCGGGCTCGTGATGCCGGAGCTCAAGGGCAAGCTCGACGGTTTCGCCATGCGCGTGCCGACCGCCGACGTGTCGGTGGTCGACCTGTCGGCGAAGCTGAAGAAGAACACCTCGATCGAGGAGATCAACGCCAAGATGAAGGCCGCCGCGGAGGGCCCCCTCAAGGGCATCCTGCAGTACTGCGACGAGCCCCTCGTATCCATCGACTTCCTCGGCAATCCGCACTCGTCGATTCTCGATGCGGACAAGACCAATGTGATGGACGGCAACTTCGTCAAGATCCTCGCCTGGTATGACAACGAGTGGGGCTACTCGAACCGCGTGGTCGACCTGGCGCTGAAGATGGGTCGCTAATCCACGGTGGCCATCCCCGGGCTCGAGGCTCTGCTCGCTGAAGGCGTGCGCGGCGAGCGCGTATTCGTGCGCTCGGATCTCAACGTGCCGCTCGCCGCGGGCGCGATGGGTGACGACACGCGCATCGTGGCGTCGCTGCCGACGCTGCGCCGCCTGCTCACTGCGGGCGCTCGGGTCGTGGTGGCGTCACATCTCGGCCGACCGAAGGGACAGCGAAACCCCGAGCTGAGCCTGCGACCGGTGGCCCAGCGGCTGGCCGAGCGGCTGGGCCGCGGCGTGTCGTTTTGCGAAGACTGCGTCGGCCAGCCGGCCCGCCATGCCATCGACGCACTCGGCGACGGCCAGCTGCTGCTGCTCGAGAACCTGCGCTTCCACGCGGGCGAGGAGGCCAACGACCCGGATTTCGCGCGGGCATTGGCGGGGCTCGTCGACGTCTACGTGAACGACGCCTTCGGCACGGCGCACCGCGCCCACGCCTCCACCAGTGGCATGGTGCCCCTGGTCTCGCGCGTCGCTGCCGGGGAGCTGCTCGCGAGCGAGCTCCAGCACCTGGGCGTGGTGCGCGAACCCGAGCGGCCGCTGCTCGCGGTGATCGGCGGCTCGAAGGTCTCGAGCAAGCTCGACGTACTCGGGACCCTAGCTGTCGATGCCGACGTGCTCGCCATCGGCGGCGCCATGGCATACACCTTCCTCGCGGCAGAGGGCCAGCCCACCGGCGGCTCGCTGGTGGAGCCCCAGCTCGTGGAAGCCGCACGCGCGCTCAAGGCCGCCGCAGAAGCCAGCGGCCGGCGCGTACTCCTGCCCACGGATCACGTGGTCGCGCAGCATATCGAGGCAGGCGCAGCGACGCGGGTCGTCGAAACGATTCCCGACGGTTGGCTCGGCGTCGACATCGGCCCGACGACGGCGAAGGCCTACGCCGAAGAGGCCGCGCGCGCGAAGACCATCTTCTGGAACGGGCCCATGGGAGTCTTCGAGATAGAAGCGTTCGCCGGCGGCACCCGCATCGTCGCGGAGGGCGTCGCCGACAGCTGCGCAATCAGCGTGGTGGGCGGCGGAGACTCACTGGCTGCGATCCAGGCCCTCGGGCTGGGCGATCGCATCACCCACCTCTCGACGGGGGGTGGCGCGTCGCTGGAGTTCGTGCAGGGCCTGATGCTGCCGGGCGTCAGCGCTCTGGAGCGATGAAGATGCACCAACCCATCCTAGCTACCCGCCCGCAGCTGAAGCAGTGTCAATGATGCGCCGCCCCATCTTCGCAGCGTGCCCGGACGAGGAGTGTCAATGATGCGACGACCCATCTTCGCAGCGTGCCCGGACGAGGAGTATCAATGATGCGACGCCCCATCTTCGCAGCGAACTGGAAGATGCACAAAACGGCTGCCGAGGCGGCCGAATTCGTCGAGAAGTTCCTGCCGCTCGTCGCGGGCGCTGACGCGGTCGACATCGTGCTCGCCCCGACGTTCACGGCCCTCGATCGCGTGGCCAGCGGGCTGCGCGGCTCGAACGTGGCGTTGGCGGCGCAGAACGTGAACCCGGAGGAGCACGGAGCCTTCACCGGCGAGATTGCAGCGGGCATGCTGACGGAGTTCGGCTGCCGCTACGGCATCGTTGGCCACTCGGAACGTCGCGCGCTCTACGGAGAGACGGACGCGTTCATCGCGCGCAAGGCGGCTGCCCTCTTCGCCCGCGATATCTGCCCGATCGTCTGCATCGGCGAGACCCTCGAGGAGCGAGAGGCCAACCGTACCCTCGAAGTCGTCGGCGGACAGCTGGCCGGTAGCCTCGCCGAGGTGCCGGAGGCCCGCGCCACAGAGGTGGTGGTGGCCTACGAGCCGGTCTGGGCCATCGGCACGGGCAAGACCGCTACCCCGCAAATGGCCCAGGAGGTGCATGCCTCCATCCGCAGCCAGCTGAGGCAGCGCTTCGGTGCCGCGGGTGACACGATCCGCATACAATATGGGGGCTCGGTGAAGCCCGAAAACGTCGATACCCTGATGGCGCAGCCGGATATCGACGGTGCGCTGGTGGGCGGCGCAGGCCTCGACCCGGAGGCATTCGCCCGTATCGTACGCTTCGAACCGCTCGGAGATTCTTCATGACCACTTTCCTGACCATCCTGCACGTGATCGCGTGCATCTTCCTGATTGCGGTCGTGCTGCTGCAACGGGGCAAGGGCGCCGAAATCGGCGCCGTATTCGGCGGCGGAGCCAGCTCGACGGTATTCGGCAGCCGTGGCGCGGGCAACTTCCTGACTCGCCTCACAGCGATCTCCGCAACCGTGTTCATGCTCACCAGCCTGTCCCTGTCCTACGCCTTCACCCAGGTATCACAAGACAGACTTTTCGATGGCAGCTCCGAGGCGCTCGAGACCGATGCCGCCCTGTTGGAGCAGGAGCCGCTCTTCGAGGAGGTCGGCATCGCGCCTGCGGTGACTGACGCAGAGCCGCTCGACGCAGCTGGCGACGCCGAACCGGGACTGATCCCCGACCTGCCGCCGCCCACTGGCCCAGACACCACGGAGTGAGATTGAGCCACTTCCGGCGAACGCTATGCTCGCCGGGCCTTCGCGTGCGGCGGTGGCGGAATTGGTAGACGCACCAGCTTGAGGGGCTGGCGGGGGCAACCCCGTGGAGGTTCGAATCCTCTCCGCCGCACCAACTTTCCTTAATACATTCAAATACTTGAATTAAAATAATCCGAGTACTGGCCAGGTACTGGGCGACATTCTTGTCCCCGTATCGTGTCGCGACATTACCCCTCCAGTTAGGTCAGTTGCTCAATGCTGGCGCTGGCGTCGGGAGTACAACACTTTCCGTCCCCATAGAGCGCTGGGATATCGGCCACCGGCCCCTGAAACGGTTCCGTGGCCGGGATCAGGGGATGGAAATATGCTGCTTGGACTAACATAGGAAGTGGTACAACGAACTGGGGCAGGTCACCCCGTTCGCGGTCGCACCGCCGCCGTTAGCACCAAGCCCATCATCAGCAACAGACCTGTGCTGGCTTCCGGTGCGGCGGTCAGTGTGTCGACCGTTCCCGACACTCGATAGTCGACGGCATCATTCGACGAAGCGACGATGTAGAACGTGGCGCTGTCGAACGAACTGAGCTGGAGCAAGAGCGGGAGGTCTTCGGATCCGAAGGCTCCGCTCGCGCTATCGGCCAGATTGAACACGACCTGCACGGAATCGGCCGAGGGTAGATCGAGCACGTCGACTGCGCCGACCGAGCCTAGAAAGAGATTGTCAGCGGAGATCAAGTGATCGTTCGTGACGCTCACCACCGGCGGTGAGTCAGAAAACTGAATCGAATCGTCGATGGTTGCCGAGAAGCTCGATCCGAAATACGAAGTGGTGTTGGCGGTGTTGCTGATCACGGCTGCATTGGTGTCGTACGAAAACAGGCCCGAGAAAGTGGAGCTTCCCCCGACGATGGGAATCGACCCGATGTTGTCGATCACACCGGTGATGGTTCCGCTGAAGGCGTAGGTCACGGTCGTCGCGAAAGCGGCCGTGGGAAGCGCGGCGACCAGCACAACGAGCGCTACAGCTCGCAGGGACCAGACCGCGAGTCTCTCGAGCGAACAACTAAAGCTTCTCATCGTTACATGCACCTCTCGCGGGCGACACTCTCGCGCCAGCAGTCGGGCTCCGTGCTCGCAGAACTGGTGGACAAGGCGAAGCGCTGAACCCGGTCTTTGCTGCTGGCTTGGTGCTGGGCAAGAATCACTCGAATTTC
>CAXMOC010000087.1:0-22112 GCA_964194865.1 uncultured Opitutales bacterium
TGTGGCGGGGTATCCCCTACGCCAGGCCGCCCATCGGCGACCTGCGATGGCGGGCGCCTCAGCAACCGGTGGGGTGGTCGGAAACCCGGGAAGCGCTGGACCAGGGCTCCTATTGCCCTCAGTTCGCGAGCCCGTTCGGCGGTGTACCGGGCGATGAAGGCCAGGTTCTTGGCAGTGAAGACTGCTTGTTCCTCGATGTCTACGCGCAGCGCCGCGAACCCAACCGGGTTCCAAGTGGTGTAGACCGGGTTCCGGTCCTCGTCTGGATCCACGCCTTCGAAACGGATCTAGCGCTTTCGCCCCTGGGCGCGGCGCCGAGGATCGAGGGCCGTGCCCGAAATGGCGATCCGGTAGCGTTCGTCATGCGACGGTCGCCGACGGACTGCGTCAGTCGTCTCGTGGAGAACGCGCGTGCCGCCGGCATCCAGCACGCGGAGGTAGAGGTCGAGACGCGATCCGGCCCACTCCTTGAACGCGTCCGACGTGAAGCGGATCTCGAAGCGCCCGTCGGCATCCGTGGTCGCGAAGCCTAGACGGTCATCGAAGACGAGGTCCTTGTCGAAGGCGCGAACGATCAGGTTCGCCAGCGGCCGGCCGGTTTCCTCTTCTTCGATGGTCCCCGAGACGATGTAACGACCGCCCTCATCGGACTTGCGACTCATAGCCTTCGCGCTCCGAGCGTTCGCCGAGCCCTGCTTTGGCGAACCCTGGCGAATCCACCATGCAGTCGCCGACCCGGCCAGTGGAGAAAGGCGCGTCTGGATCCTACACCATCAGCCGCTGGCGATGGTAAGATCCGCCGTGAACCGAGGTGGATAGCCATGGAGAAGCTCGTCTATTTGATCTTTCAGGAGCCGGATCTTCCCGGCTCCGAGCTGCGCGGCGCACTGCTCGACAAGGTAGCTCCCGAGCTGCGCGCCGGAGGCGCCCGCTACATCTCCGTCAACGTGCAAGACGAAGAAGTGAGCGCCGGGAAGCCCATCCGCAACAGCGACCCTCCGGTTCGCGCGATGGTCTCCTTCTGGATGCAAAATGCCGACGATCGAGGAGCTTGCGAGGAGACTCTCGCGGCCCAGGCGCTGCGCCTGGTCGGCTATCTCGTAGTCGAATCTCGTCCCCTGGAACACGAGCCACCGACGGGTCGGCGTGCCCCGGGTATGAACCAGGTGACCTGCATCTCCAGAAAGCCCGGCCAAGACTACGACGAGTTCATTCAGATCTGGCATGGGGACCACAAAACTGTCGCCATCGAGACACAGTCGACAGTCGGTTATGTGCGCAACGTCGTTGCGCGCAAGCTCACGGCAGACGCACCGGATTGGGATGGCATCGTGGAAGAGACGTTCCCGATCGAGGCACTCACAGACCCTCGAGTGTTCTACGACGCATCGTCTGACGACGCGTTGAAGGCCAACCTCGACCGGATGATCTCGAGCTGTCAGCGCTTTCTCGACTTCGGGGCGCTGGAATGCACGCCCATGTCGGAGTACTACCTGGGCTGAGCATTCGCGCTCCTTCAACTACCGGCTCACTGATAGGCTAACTTCGACGCTCGATATGTCGGATTTGAAACCCCTGACCCAGCATGGATTTCTCGAGTTCCCGGTCACCCGGGAGCTGTCGGATGACATCGACGTCGCGATTCTCGGCGTGCCCTACGACCTGGCAACAACCGGCCGCGCCGGCGCTCGAAGCGGGCCGCAAGGCATTCGGCAGGCATCCTGGCACATGAGCTGGGAAGAGCAGCATTGGCCCTGGCGCTTCGCGCTCGGGGATCGCCTGAAGGTGGTCGACTTCGGCGACGTGGTCTTCGATACCGGAAACAGCGCACAGATGGTGGAAATCCTGCGCAACGATGCGCGCCAGGTGCTCGCGGCGGGCAAGACCCTGCTCTCGCTCGGTGGCGACCACTTCGTTTCGCTTCCTCTGCTACACGAACATTTCGCGAAGCATGGACCCGTCTCGTTGATTCACTTCGACGCTCACTCGGATACCGAGAAGATCGACGGAATCGTCAACCACGGCAGCATGTTTCGCAGCGCGATGAACGAGGGACTGATCGACCCCGGGCGCAGCGTGCAGATCGGAATTCGCACCGAGTACGAGCGGGCCGAGCATCCCATGGCAGTGCTCGACGCCGCGTGGGTCAACGCGCATACGCCCGAGCAGACTGCGCGGGTGATCCAGCGCGTGGTTGGCGACAAGCCGGCCTACCTGACCTTCGATATCGACTGTCTCGACCCGGCCTTCGCACCGGGAACTGGCACGCCGGTCCCCGGTGGGCTCTCCACCGATCGCGCGTTGAAGATTCTCCGCGAGCTGGCGGGCTGCAACCTGGTGGGGATGGACGTGGTAGAAGTTGCGCCCGCCTACGATCATGCCGAGATCACATCGCTGGCCGCGGCTGCCCTCGTGTTGGAGCTGCTTTACGTGTTTGCAGCCAAGACGACCGACCTGGAAGAGATGCGCGAACTGGACAGCGTCGCCGCCGCGGCCGTGAAGTCGTCGGGGCGCTGAGCTCGACTTCCCGAGCGGCGCCCCTCAGCGCCGATGCCGTTTCAGAAAGCTCCAGATGTGGTCGGCGCCCCGGATATCGCGGTTCGTGTATCCCACGAAGCGGCCGGTCAGCCAGCGCGCTCCCAGCTCGGGGCCGCCGGGGATCGAGTGACCGCCGCCGTGAATCGCGTAGAGAACCACCTCCGTGTTCGCCCCCATCCAGCGGCTGCGCACGACGCGGGAACCGTCCTCGGGGTCGACATCGGGTAGCTGCGTGACCTCGGGGTCGGCGGAGATGTCGTTGACCCGGCGCCAGTGTTCGGCGGATCGCGCGGTCGACATCACGCGACCGCGTGCGCTGATTCCAAACAGCGATGCGATGCCCCCCTCCCAGGGAACGATCGGATCGGCCGTCCCATTCATGATGAGTACCGGAATCTGCCCGCTGGGCTGGCGACACTTCGAATTCTCCGGCTCGGGAACCTGGGCGACCACCGCAGCCACCGCGGCAAAGCGCTCGGGCGCGTCCGTGGCCAACCGGTAGGCCATCGAACCGCCGTTCGAAAACCCGGCGGCGTAAACGCGCCTCGGGTCGATTCGAAGTTCGATTGCGAACCGATCGATCAGGGCCAACACGAAGCCCACATCGTCGAGGTTTCGGCGGTCCGCCTCCGTGACACCCGGCGCGCGGCAGCCGTTCCACTCTCGTTCGAACCCCTCGGGATACACGACCACGAAGCCCTCTTGATCTGCTAGCGAGGCAAAGCGCCAGCCGATCAGGTCGCGCATCGAGGCGGCGTCCATCCCCGAGCCGTGGATCGCAAAGAGCAGAGGTGCCGAATCGGCTAGCTCGGGTGGCACATAGACCTCGAATCGGCGTTCGAGATCGCCGACGCGAAGATTCGCAGTGCTGATTTCTCCGCGAACGGGCAGACGATCAGGCATCTGCGGGTAGAGGGCCCAGAGCAAGACGACCACGAAGGCCAGGATCGCCGCCAGCACGATTCCGAGCCTTCGCATCATCGGTTGCCGGGGCATCGACCTCAAGCGCTGCGACGCAGCGCACGGCCCGGACGCGCTCCGGTGTGCTCCGCGTTGCTCTTCACTACCTGGACGCCGTTGACAAACACGCTCTCGATCCCGTCGGGAAACTGATTGGGTTCTTCGAACGTTCCGCGATCGATGATTCCGGCCGGATCGAAGAGCACCAGGTCCGCATACGCGCCAGGGCGAATCGCACCCCGGTCGACGAGCCCGAATTTGCGGGCCGAGAGCCCGGTCATCCGATGAACCGCCTCCTCGAGCGAAAACAAGCCGAGGTCCCGCGCATAGTGGCCAATCACCCGCGCGAAGGTGCCGTAGAGACGGGGGTGGGGCTTGCCGTCGAGGGTGGGGATTCCATCCGATCCGATCATGGTGCTCGAGTGCCGCATCACGGTCTGCACGTCCGCCTCGTCCATGCTGTGCATGATCACAGTCGCTCCGGGTTCGTGGGTCAAGACCTCCTGAGCCACCTCGGAACCCGCGACCCGCCACTGATCGGCCAGGTCGCGCAGTGAGCAACCCTCCCACTCGGGGTGGTTGGCGGTCGACGCGACGACCACGCTGGCCAACAATTCCGGCTCGGCGCCCAGTGCGCGACCCCCGTCCTGAACGACGGCTGAGAGCACGGTGCTGCCCGCCGTGTAGGGATATTGATCCGCGTGGACTTCGAGCCCGCGTTGTTGCGCCGACTCGATGCACGCGATCGACTTCGCGACCCGACCCCAGTTGGCGCGGCCGGCAGCCTTATGGTGGGAGATCTGGACCGGCACTCCCGCTCGCTCGCCGATCTCGATGGCCTCCTCCACGGATTCCACCAGTCGCTCACCCTCGTTGCGCATGTGGGTGGCGTAAAGGCCTCCGGTCTCCCGCATCACGCTGGCGAGTTCCACGATCTCATCGGTGTCGGCGTTGCGGCCCGGTTCGTAGACGAGCCCCGTAGACAGCCCGAGCGCTCCCGCGTCGAGGCCCTCGTGCAACTGCGACTTCATGAGATCAAGCTCGCGCGCGCTCGGCGAACCTCGTCGATCCGCCAAGGCGGCGAGCCGAAGGGTTCCGTGGCCCACCAGAACACCGATGTTCACGCTCGGCGGATTGGCATCTAGATGAGCGAAGTAGCCGGAGTAGCCCTCCCAGCTGGGCAATGAATCGTGGGGATGAAAGGCGCGCGCCATCAACGCCGCTTGCCGATAAGGCGCTGCTCCGAACCCGCAGTTTCCGACCACACAGGTGGTCACTCCACCGGCGAGCTTGAACATCATGTCCGGGTGCAGCACCGCAGCGAAGTCATCGTGGGTATGAACATCGATGAAGCCGGGCGCCAGCGACAGCCCCTGGGCATCGATCTCGACATCGCCCTGTTCCGCGACGTCGCCCACTCGATCGATTCGATCCGCGCGAATCGCCACATCACCGACGACGGGCGGCGCGCCCGTGCCGTCGATGATCGATGCGTTGCGGATGACCACGTCGCTCATGTGCGGACAGCCTGTCGACCGCTTCGTCGACGACCCAGGCATGATACCGCAGCCGCCTGGGGTTGATCGAGCGGGAGAAGCACAGCACTCTTTCGCGGGAACACGGAGAAGGAGACGACCCCTATGAGCGGCATCGACGGACAGGTGGCATTCATCACCGGAGCGGGCTCGGGCATCGGTCGAGGAATAGCGGAGCGTCTGGCCCGCGAAGGCGCCGACGTGGCGGTGTCGGACATCGATCTGGACGGCGCCAACGAGACCGCAGAGCTGGTTCGAAGTGCGGGACAGAAGGCTCACGTCGTGCTGGCCAACACGGCCTCCGAAACGCAGCTGAAGGCCGCGGTGGACGAAAGCGCCGAGGCGCTAGGGCGACTGGACATTGCAGTGGCCAATGCGGGTATCGCACGCGCGGGCACGGTTCTGGACATGCCACTCAAGGACTGGCAAGACCAGGTGGACGTCAACCTGACGGGCGTCTTCCTCACCACCCAGATCGCAGCCCGAAAGATGGTCGAGTTCGGCAGCGGTGGCCGCATCGTGTGCATGGCTTCACTCGCCGCGGAATCCACCGGTGCCATGAGCTGGGGATACTCCGCCACCAAGGCCGGTGTCCGCATGATGGTGCGCGGCTGGGCACAGGAGCTCGGCCAATATGGAATCACCGTCAACGCGATCGGCCCCGGCATCATCGAAACACCGCTCGCTTCGATTCTGGCCGGTCAAGCGGACGGTGCCATTCGCAAACAGGTCGAGCAGATCACTCCGCTGGGTCGGGTCGGCCAACCGGCCGACATCGCGGGGCTGGTCGCCTTTCTGTGCGGCCCGGATGCCAGCTTCATGACCGGCTCGTACCTCATCATGGACGGCGGTCTACGCGACGCGCGCCTGAACGCGATGCCCGATCCCAGCGATCCGCGTGCCGTAGAAGCACTGGAGCTGATGCAGAAAGAGGGACAGCGAAGGCTCCGGTTGCAGCCGCTGATCGATGAGCGATAGACCGGCCAAAACAAGCATCGCCTACCGAATCGAGCGGGCCAAACCAGGGGAAGTCGACCCGCTGCCAAGCATCGAAGTCGCCGCCGCCGAGCTCTTTTCCCCTGAAGATCTGGCTCCTCAGCTGCGTGAGGAGGCTTCCTCCGTCGAAGTCTTCGAGCGCGCCGCGCGGGAAGGCCGTCTTTGGACGGCGGTCCACAGAAACAGCAGGCAGCCGGTCGGATTCGCCCTGGTTACCATCGTGGACGAGTCGGCCCATCTCGACGAGCTGGACGTACTTCCCGATCACGGAAGACAGGGTCTGGGGGCGGCCTTGGTCGAGACAGTGGTGCAGTGGGCGCGCCGTCGCGGGTTTCCTTCGGTGACGCTGACCACGTTCCGACACCTCCCCTGGAACGGCCCGTTCTATCGCAAGCTGGGTTTCGAGGAACTCTCCGATGCGGCGCTGACCCAGGAGCTCTCTGATCATCTCGAGGCTGAAGCAGCCGAGGGACTCGACCGCTCGAAGCGAGTGGCCATGCGCCTCGATCTCGAGAACCCCTGACAATTGGGGCCAGCGATGGCGCATGCGCATCCCCGCTGCAGCTTCTGATACCTTGAAAGCCGCGCCCAGCTTTTTCACTCGCGTGCGCGACCTTCCCGCGGAGCATCGATTGCCTGAGCTCTTCGAATTCCAGATTCGATCCGCGCGGCCGGAAGAGGCCGAAACCCTCAGTGCCCTGGCGCTTCGCTCGAAGGCCTACTGGGGCTATTCAGCAGACTTCATGCAAGCCTGTCGCGAAGAGTTGACCCTCACCGCAACCTACGTGCGGGAGAACCCGACATTCGTCGCCGAGCAGAACCGCGAGGTGGTCGGCTTTGGGTCACTCGAACGCTTGTCTGCCACTCGCGTCGAGCTCGGTTATCTCTTCATCGATCCCGCGGCAATCGGCTGCGGCTTTGGACGACAGCTGATGGAATTCGCGAAGCAAGAGGCCTGTAAGCTGGGCTACACCAGCATGACCGTCCAGGGTGATCCGAATGCGGAGAGCTTGTATCGAGCGTCTGGCGCAGTCCTCGTCGGAACCCGCGAATCGATGAGCGTGGCCGGACGCCAGCTGCCGTTGTTCGAATTCGACCCAGCTCTTGCGAAGCCGTATCGCCGCTAGCGCCTCCTTGGGCCGCGGAGCGCTGGTTCTACGCCAAACGAAGCCGCTCGGGGCGTGCCGATCCATGCAGGCGGCCTGCTCGCCGTTTTCTCTCTGGTTCCGCATGACCCCCCGTTTCACAGGAGTAGCCGGCGCCGTCACTCGCCCCGCCGAGCAAGCCGGCTCGCTCGACGACGGCTACCCTGCCGTATCCACAGGAGGCAATTCCCTGTCCGTCGAACAGCTCTTCGGCCTTCTCTTTTGGTCTCCGGGCTCCGAGCTGGATCTGGGCAGACGATCGTCGTAACGGGCGAGATCTAGGCGACCCGCAGCGACAACCTTTTCTTATCCGAGGACTCTCATGACCGATTCGGCAGCTGTCATTGATCCGCTGGCGCAGATGATGCAAGGCAACATTCCCGAGACGGTCGACGACATGCGCAAGCTCCTCGACGGCTTCGCAGGCATGTTGAACGGCGAGCTGCCTGAAGTGGGTACGCTTCACCGGGAGGTGCGCGTCGACTCGCTCCCAGCGGAAGTGACGGCCGACGTCATCGTTCCCAAGGGGGAGGGCCCTTGGCCCGTGCTCGTCTATCTGCACGGAGGCGGCTGGATCTGCGGAAGTCCGACGACACACCAGAAGCTCGCACATCGCTTCGCCGAGGCGGGCTACCTCGTATTCAACGTCGACTATCGGCTGGCTCCCGAGCACCCGTTTCCTACACCCTTCGAGGACTGCGTCGAGTCGATTCGCTGGGCCGCGCGCGTAGCACCGCGCTACGGCGGCGACCCTTCGCGCCTAGCGATCGGGGGAGATTCCGCGGGAGGCAACCTCTCCGCAGCTGCCGCGATCGCCCTCGCGGACGATCCCGAGGTCAAGATCTCGGCGGCGCTGCTCGTCTACGGGGTGTTCGACTTCGCGACGCTGGGTGCCGGATCATTCGACACGCCAACAGCGAGCCCGGAGCTTGCCGAAGCCGGCGCCAGCTTGATCGAGCTGATGGCGGGCTCGTATCTTGGTCCGGAACGCTCAGCGGAATGCCTCGCGGATCCACGCGTCAGTCCGATCCACGCCGCCGACCGGCTGCCACCTTCTCACATTGTATGCGGCGGCGCTGACCCCCTCGTGGCTCAAGCTCGGGTTCTCGCCGACGCGCTCGCCAAAGCGGACATCGCACACGAATGCATCGTAGTCGACGACATGCCACACGGCTTCGCCCAGATGGAGTTCTTTCCCCAGGCGCGCGATAGCATCGGACGCATGACTGCGTTTCTTCGCAAACACCTCGGCGATTGAAGTTGAAGAGAAGCGCGTTGGGGAAAATCGCGGTACTGGGCGCCGTTGCGGGCGTTCTGGGCGCTCTGTACGCGAGCGGCTTCTTCGAGCTCCTCCAGCAACCCGAGCGGGTGCGCGCGATACTCGAAGGCCTTGGGCCCTGGGCGCCCGTGCTATTCGTGGCTGCGTTCTCGCTGCTCGAACCTTTCTTCATCCCCGGGATCGCGTTCATGATTCCCGGATCCTTGATCTTCAGCTATCCGGAGCTTTTCTTGCTTTCCTGGTTGGGTTCCATCGGCGCGGGCGTGGTCGGCTTCAGCTTCGCCCGCTTCGTCGGACGCGATTTCGTCGAGGGCCGACTGCCCGCCAGAATGCACAGCTACGACGAGCGGCTGGCTCGAAACGGCCTGCGAACCGTAATCCTCGTGCGCCTCACACTGTTTCTCGCGCCGCCCGCGCATTGGCTCCTCGGCCTGTCTCAGGTGCGGTTCGGAGCGTTCGTGCTGGGCACCGCGATCGGCTTCCTGCCGGGCATCGCATTGCTCAGCTATCTGGTCGTCTTCGTGGGAGAGTCGCTCGGCGATTGGCTCGCGGGTCGACCGGCCGGCTTCTGGCTCGCCGCAGGGCTGGGTGTTGCAGTGCTGCTGGTCGCGCGACGCCGACGCGCCCGGCGACGCGCGCTGAGCGAGGATGCCGAGACCGCCGGCGCTCCGATCTAGCGACCGCGCTTAGCGGCCCCGAAAGATCGGCTTGCGCTTCTCCATGAAGGCGCGCACCGCCTCTCCGTGATCTTGAGTCTGTGCGCTGGCGACCAGACCCTCGGCCTCGTGGGCGAGGCAGGTGCGGAGATCGCTGCGCAGGGCGCGGTCGAGATTCTCCTTCATGTGCCGGAAGGCGACTGTGGGGCCAGCCGCCAGCTGGCGTGCCCAGGCGAGTGCCTCGTGGGGCAGCTCTTCGTCGGGCACTACCCGGTTGACGATACCCAGGCGCTCGCAAGTCGCGGCATCGACCCGCTCCGCGCCGAAGAACAGCTCCCGAGCCTTGGCGGTGCCGACCAGCTGGGTCAGGAAGAAGCTCGCCCCGTAGTCTCCAGAGAGCCCGATGTTCGCGAACGCTGTGGTCACGAACGCAGAGCGAGCCGCGATGCGCAGGTCGCAGGCCAGCGCGATCGACAGACCAGCTCCCGCAGCGGGCCCCGGTAGTGCAGCGAGGGTCGGCTTGGGAAGCTCGTAGAGCGCGGCCGTAAGGGTCTCCTGACGGACGCGAAGGTCTTCGATCACTTCGGCCGCTGAGCGCGGGGCATCCGCGCGCCGACCTCCACCGCCCATTCCCTTGACGTCACCTCCGGCGCAAAAGGCGCTTCCCGCGCCCGTAATGAGTACGGCGCGCACGCTTGGGTCGTCCCGAATCCGGCGGAGCATCTCCCGCAACGCCGGCGAGAGGTTGTCCGACAGAGCGTTTCTCGCCTCGGGGCGATTGAGGGTGAGGACGGCAACCGCGCCGTCGAGCCGCGCGAGTAGCTCGGAGGTGCCGGTTTCGAGAGGTGTGACGTCGTCGTCCACAGCATGCGGAACGTAGTCGCTTGGGCAGCTCAGCGCTCTCGCGCGGAGGGCCTCGGGTCAGAAACCGAAGAGACCCTCGACGTTGCGCGGGCGTTCGCCGGGCTCCGCCGCCCCGAGATCGCTGGAGCGGGCACCGGCGTATTCGTTCAACCCGAGAGTGCTGCGAAAGTCGGCCGATGCGTCGAGGGTTCCCTTGTCGAGAGGAATTCCCGTGGCGTCGGCCACACGCACCAGACCGTTGAAGATTCCGACGGTGGCAGCCGCGTCCACGAAGGCCTCAGGACCGACCGCAGCGATCAGGGCAGCGCGGACGTCGGGCAGGTTGTCCCCACCCCGCGTCGCCAACTCGGCGAAGCTCGCCAGCAGGTCGCCGTGCAGCACGCCACCGGCGCCGCGGCCGACGGCTCCCCCGAGATCCGCCTCCTCTCCAAGAGCTTCGCTGCTCGCCCGGAGCAACATTACGTGGGAGGTCGTTCAGTAGAAGCACTCGTTCACGGCCGAGACCCGGGCGGCGACGAGCTCCACCTGCGGCCGACTGAGCGGACGGTCCCAAACCAGCTCGGCAAAGTCGGCCATGGCATACATCGAGCCGACCAGGCCCATGAACCCGCGCTGTTCATTGGGCGCCAGGCTGAGCGCGCGTGCGACGTTCGGTCCGCGCCACGGCACGGTCATGGGCACCCAAGCGCCGGCGTCACCCAGGCCAGCCGGCCGCTGCTTGTCGGGGTCACCCACTCGCGGCCGAGGAAGCGGCTCGAGCTTCGTACCGAGCGCCTCGGCGAAGACGTCGACGACGGTGGTGAACACGGAAACGGCCACCAGCTCGACGTAAGCAGCATCGCCGAGCTCCTGGGTGATGCCATCGCACCAAGTGCGATCCAGGCGATGAGCATCGGTCGCGATCCGCCGCGTCGCTTCCACGGCTGCGGCCGGCAGGTCGCTCACGCTGGGCGACGGCTTGGGGCTCGGAGATGCTTCGCTTCGCTGCCTACGGGCAGCGCGCAACTCCCGCGCGATCGTCACCCGCTGCTGTCCCGACCACCACGAACCGGCACCGGCGACGCTCTGCCAGGCAGCGCTTTGCGCGGCCGAAATGCCGTCGGGAACTGGGTGGGCGAACTCGTCGAACGTGAACACCCGATGAGGCTAACGCACCCCCGTGGACCCGTCGCCGAGCCAAAAGCGGGCACGCCCCGGATTACCGGGGTGGAAGCCTGCCTGGGTCACGGCCTCGCCTTTTCTTCGGTGTCGGAGTGCCGGGTGGTTTGCTGACGATGCCCTCCCAAAACCGGATCGCAAGCTTCTCGAAGCGAAGACCGAGCTCCAACGTCGCGAGCGCGTGGGCGTCGGCAACTTGGGCGACGTCTTCCTTCAGGGCCTCGTAGCCGGCGCGCCGCTCCAGGTGGGCGTCGCGCTGGGCGCGAGCCAGCTCGACGACCGTGGAAGAATCGCTGAGCGCTCCAAAGAAGAGCTGGAGCAGACCCAGGTCCCGAATCTCGGAGGGCTGCCGCGCGGGCTGCCCGAGCCAGCTTCGAATCTCGCTGCGCCCGGCGGCGGTGATGCTGAACCGGCGGCGGCGGCGGCCTCCCGGCTCCTGCACCTCCCCGAGCAGACCCGCCTCTACCAGCCGGCTTGGCTCCGCGTACAGCTGGGAGTGCGGAAACGGCCAGAAATAGCCAATCGAGCTCTGGACGAGCTGTTTGAGGTCGTATGACGTCGCTGGACCGTGTTGAGCCACCAGCCCCAACACCAGGTACGAGGTCGGCGTGAGCTTCGGTGTTGACATGCCTCGAGTATACCATCTACAATGGACCGTCCGAAACAGACTATCATTTCGAATTGACAGAACCCACTTCGAAGGGGATACCGGTTTGAGAGGGAATCCCATTCGAAACGACCCAGGACGAGAACGATCCAGGACCGCGACGATCCAGGACGGAATCGACTGACCCAAGGAGCCTACCCATGAGCCACCCCTTCCCCGATACCCCCATGCTCTCCGGACTCTGGGCCCCGTGGCCCATGGAAGGCGAAATCCACGATCTGACCGTGGTCGGAGAAATCCCCGAAGAGCTACACGGCACCTTGTTCCGCAACGGGCCGAATCCCCAGTTCGCACCCAACGGCCCCTATCACTTCTTTGGGGGCGACGGCATGATCCACGCCTTCGCGCTCGAAGGTGGCCGCTGCCACTACCGCAATCGTTGGGTTCGAACGCCCAAGTTCGAGCTGGAACGCGACGCGGGGGAGGCGTTGTGGTCGGGCTTCGGAGGCACCGGGCAAAGCGACCCGCGCACCTCGGGCGTTCCTGGGGGCCCCAGCAATACCAACGTCATCTGGCACGCGGGCCGTCTATTGGCGCTCGTCGAGGGCGGCCTACCGCCGATGGAGCTCGATCCGGTCACGCTCCAGACCGTCGGCCCCTGGAACTTCGACGGTGGCCTGCGGCAACCGATCGATCCGGAGCTGGCGGAAGCGCTGGGAATCGATGCTCCGGATGGAATGGTGGACGGGACCTTTACCGCCCATCCCAAGATCGACCCCGAAACGGGCGAGCTGCTCGCATTCGGTTACTCGGCGATGCGCCCCTTCCTGACGTACCGGGTGATCGATGCGGACGGCAAGCTCGTGCGAAACGAGGTGATCGAGACGCCCTTCCCCAGCATGATTCACGACTTCATCACGACCCGGGAACACGTGATCTTTCCGATCTTTCCGGCAACGCTGAGGCCCGAACGCATCGAGAAGGGCGAGAGCGTACTCGGTTGGGAGCCCGACCTCGGCACCCACGTGGGCGTGATGCCCCGCGATGGCGGAAACGACGACATCGTCTGGTTCAGTACGGATCCCTGTTACGTCTTCCACTCCATGAACGCGCACACCGAGGGACGTCGCGTCATCTGCGAGATGGTCCAGTATCCGAAAACCCCTGTGGGCGGCGCCGGAAGTGGTATCGAGTTCGTCGAGGCCCATCTGGTGCGCTGGACTCTCGACCTGGATGGTGGGTCCCTCAAGCAGGAGCCCCTGGATGAGCGGATGTGCGAGTTCCCGCGGCTGGACGAGCGTTTCGCTGGCCTTCCCTACCGCTATGGATTCGCGGCGGGTGCCGGCAGCCAGCCAGCCAAGCTTCCGCTGCTGGGAACCAACGCCCTGCTGCGTTACGACGTGAACAGCGGCGCTTGTGTGGTCCACGATCTGGGTCCGGACGACGCCACCGGAGAACCGATCTTCGTTCCCCGGCGCGAGGATGCGGCGGAGGGCGACGGCTACCTCCTGTCTGTGGTCTACCGCTCGAAGGAAGACCGCAGCGACTTGCTCATCCTCGACGCACAGGACGTTGGAGGCGCACCCCTGGCCACCGTCCAGCTGCCGCACCGCGTACCGGGCGGGTTCCACGGCAACTGGCGACCCGGGGTCTGATTGCGCGATGCCCCGCTTCCGAAGCGGGGCATCGCAGTGGCTGTCAGCGCTCCAACGCGTCGAACCAGTCGAGTGCCTCACTCTGGAAGCTGCCGGAGGGCCAGTGGCGCCCACCCTCGTCGACGCGAAACTCCAGCCGGTATCCCGCCCCCTCGAGGCTGGCCTTCATCGGCAGCGCGACCTGCTCGAACGAAAAAACTGGATCATGGGTCCCGTACTCGAGCAGGACATCGGGCTTGCAGTCGTTCTCGCGGATCGCGCTGTCGTCGAATGCGACGAAGCCGGCCGCCCAGCCCATGATGGCGCTGAAGATCTGCGGGTTCGACATTCCGATCGATAGCGCGTAGCTGGCGCCGTCCGAGTAGCCCACCAACGCCTGCCGGCTCGGATCGATGGGAAAGCGCCGGTAGATCAAGTCGTAGGCAAATTCGAGAAAGTCGAGATCCGGACGGTCTCCCCCGACGATCAGATCCCAGGTCGGCGCCTTCGATCGGGGTACGAGAAAGAGCGCGTCGCGCTTGTCGGGCTCTCCGCGACAAGCCTTCACGAGCAGCTCGTCCTGTCGTCCCGCGCCGTGTAGCACGGTGATCAGCGGATAGTGTCGCTGGGGGTCGATCTCATCGGGAGTGAGCAAGACGGCACTGTGCTCTCCCCACTCCACCGGGACCAAGCCCGTGGGCACCGGGTGCTCGCTGGGCTCGACTGACTTGTGCGCGACGCGAAGGGCCAGGGCGGCCACGCCGGGAGCTTAGGGGGGACACTGCCGCCACGCTGGGGGCTCAAGATCCTGTGCCGCGTGTCCGAAAACCATCAAACGACTGTTTGAATCGGCCGTCCGACTCGCTCTCGGCGGCTGTCTTCGCGTGAGACGAGGCGGTGTTGTCATGGGTGAGCACGTGGCTGGCGATGCGCGGCAGCGGATTCTCGGCGCCGCCGAGTGCCTCTTCGCCGAGCAGGGAATCTCGGGCACCTCGCTGCGCGCCCTCACTCGAGCTGCCGACGTCAATCTCGCCGCGGTCCACTACTACTTCGGATCGAAGGAGCAGCTGCTCGATGCGGTGGTCGAACGACGTGCGCGGCCCGTCAACGACGATCGCCTCCAAACACTGAAAGCGTTGGTGGACAGAACCGGGGATGCCCGGCCCGAGATCGAAGAGATCCTGCGGGCGTTCATCATTCCCGCGGTCAACGCACTGCCCATCGCCCAGGCCGAGGGGCAACGCTTGGCGCGGCTGCTGGCGCGCATCGAGGCCCAGCCGCCCGACGTTGTCGAGGCACTCTCGCGCAAACATTTCGGAGAGGTGGCGGCGCGCTTCATCGAGACCCTCCAGCGCTCACTGCCCGACCTACCCGTCCAGCTGGTGGCAGATCGCTTCCGTTTCGCCGCCGGACTCTTCTCGTTTTTGTTCTCGGGGAACTTCGATCTCGACAGCATCCCTGGGCACCCGCCAAGGGCCGCGAGCCTGGAACACAAGCTCGAATCGATGATCGGCTTCATCGCAGCGGGAATGCGAGCGCCGAAGCCGCCGAGTTGGACACCGCCCACCACGAGCCATCACAGAGGCTCGCGATGACACTCTCGCGCCGCGCAACCCTACCGCTGGCCGTCTTGCTGCTGGGCACTCTGGCAGGAACCGGATTGATCGCGGTTCGCCCCGAGGTGAAATCGAGCCAACCCGAGCGATTGCCGCGCCTCGTGCAGGCAGTCATAGCCGAGGCCAGCTCGGTGACGCTTCGTGTCGATACCCAGGGAAGCGTCGTCCCCCGCACCGAGAGCAACCTGGTGGCGGAGGTCTCCGGCCGAATCACCTGGGTGTCGCCCCGCCTCGTGCCGGGCGGCTTCATCGAGGCCGACGAGGTATTGGTGCGAATCGATCCACGTGATCACCGCGTGGCACTGCGTCGAGCGGAAGCCGCGCTCGCCCGCGCAGAGAGTGAGCTCGAACTCGCGCGCTCGAGCTTCCAGCGCCGCAGCAGCCTGTCCGATCGCGGCGTCGCGAGTGCCGCGTCTGTAGAAGACGCGCGCAATGCCCTGCGGGTTGCCGAGTCAGCGCGCCTCGACGCCGTCGCTGGGCTGGAACAGTCTCGTCGCGACCTCTCTCGGACAGAGACCACCGCATCCTTCGCCGGTCGTGTGCGCGACAAGCTCGTCGACGTTGGGCAGTACGTCGCTCGCGGAGCTCCCCTGGCACGCGCCTACGCGGTGGATTACGCGGAAGTTCGCTTACCGATCTCGAACGACGACGCAGCCTTCATCGAGCTCCCCATCGCCTATCGCAACGATCGGGCTGAAGCCGAGGGACCCCGGGTCCGTTTGAGCGCCGCCTTCGCCGGAAATTCCTACCACTGGGAAGGCCGCATCGTTCGGACCGAGGGCGAGATCGATCTGCGAACCGGCATGATTCACGCCGTCGCGCGAGTCCAGGATCCCTACGCCCGCGGCGACGACCCGAGCCGCCCGCCGCTGGCCGTTGGGCTCTTCGTCAGCGCGCAGATCGAGGGACGTGAGATCGCGGGAGTGATCTCTCTACCGGGGCGCGTGCTGCGGGGCCAGGACGAGGTCGTTGTAGTCGACGACCAGGGGCGACTTCGAAGCCGGAAGGTCAAACTGCTGCAGCGGGGCGACGGCAACATCGTGGTCAGCCGAGGAATCGTGCCCGGCGAGCGCGTGGTCACTTCGCCATTGCCCGTCTCGGCCGATGGTCTGCTCGTGAACGTAGAAATCACGCCCTCGGCCGAGCCTTCTGCTGCCGATGCGGAGGTACCGCCATCCAATCGAGCCGCCGGAGATCCTGACGAGAAGAAGGGATGAACGGCGCCATCGCCTGGTTTGCGCGCAATCCCGTCGCGGCAAACGTGATGATGGCACTGCTGATCGCGGGCGGTCTCATCACGCTCCCGCAGATCAAGCGCGAGGTGTTTCCGTCGATCGAGCTCGACGTAATCAACGTCTCTGTAGCGTATCCGGGCGCCGCGCCGGCGGAGGTCGAGCGTGCCATCTGCAGGCGCGTCGAACAAGCGCTGCAGGGTATTCAAGGGATCAAGAGCCTTCGCTCCTCGGCCTCCGAGGGCCACGGCTCTGTTGGGGTCGAGCTGCTCGCAGGGGAGGATCCGGCTCGTCGCCTCAACGACATTCGCGGGCGCGTGAACGGCATCGACAGCTTTCCCGAAGCGGCCAGGACACCGGTCGTCCAGCAGCTCGATGTGCGCTTTCAAGTCTTGAACGTTGCGGTCTCGGGCAATATTGGAGAACGCGCCCTGAAGCACCTGGGCGAGCAGACCCGCGACGAGATCGCATCTCTTCCCGGCGTCACCGACGCCGAGCTGGTCGCGGCGCGCGCCGACGAGGTTTCGATCGAGCTCTCGGAGGAGGCGCTGCGGCGTTACGGCCTTGGCTTCGACGACGTGGCTGGCGCGATCCGCCGCGCTTCGCTGGATCTTCCGGGCGGCACGGTCCGTACCGCGAGCGGCGACATCCTGCTCCGCACCCGCGGCCAAGCCTACTCGGGTTCCGACTACGAGAAGATTGCACTCGTGAGCTATTCGGACGGCCGGCAGCTGAGGCTCGGAGATGTCGCCACTGTCGTGGATGGCTTCCAGGAGACCGATCAACGCTCGCTCTTCGACGGCAACCCCGCCGTGCTCGTGCAGGTGTATCGGGTGGGAAATCAGAGTGCCTTGGACATCGCCGAGGAGGTCAGAAGCTATCTAGAGCGAGCTCGCAGCCAGCTGCCGGAGGGAGCCGCTCTCACGCTGACGCAAGACGACTCGCGCTTCCTGCGCGATCGGCTGGAGACCCTGACTCGCAACGCGCGCAGCGGTTTTGCACTGGTGCTGTTGGTATTGGCCTTCTTTCTGCGCCTGAGGCTGGCCTTCTGGGTCAGCTTGGGAGTACCCATCTCCTTCCTCGGCGCGCTTTGGCTGATGCCAACCCTCGATGTCTCGATCAACCTGATTTCGCTGATGGGTTTCATCGTGGTGCTCGGAATCGTGGTCGACGATGCGATCATCGTCGGCGAGAACGTCCACGCGCAGAGCTCTCGAATCCGCGACCGGGTAGACGCTGCGATCGAGGGAGCCCGAGGCGTCGCGACGCCCGTGACATTCGGCATCCTCACCACGGTGGCGGCGTTCGCGCCGATGCTCTTCGTGGCGGGGCCGATGGGTCGGGTGGCACGGGTGATCCCCATCGTGGTGTGCGTCTGTCTCTTCTTCTCGTTGATCGAATCGCTCTTCGTGCTGCCAGCCCATCTCGCGCACGGCGGCAGCGCGGACTCTGCGACGCCGCGGACCGGGGTCGGACGCCGCTGGCAGCAAACCCAGGATGCCATCTCCGGCAGCCTCGACCGCATCATCCATGACTGGTACCGCCCGGCCCTGGAACGAATTCTCGAATGGAGGTATCTCGCCGCGGCAACGGGGATTGCAGTGCTCTTCGTGACCTCGGGGCTGCTCGGAGGGGGATGGGTCCGCTTCGTTTTCCAGCCGAACGTAGACTCCGATGTGATGGTCGCCTACGTCACCATGCCACAGGGCACGCCCGTCGAAGTGACGACCAACGCCGTCGAGCAGCTGGCCCGCGCCGCAGACGAAGTCGAGTCGGACTTCGACAGCAGCGCATTCCGCCACGTGTTCGCCTCCGTGGGCCAGCAGCCCTATCGCCTAAAACAGGCGACCGGTCCCTCGGCCTTCGAATCCGGCCTCGCCACGGGCGGACACCTGGGCGAAGTGCAGCTCGAAGTCGCCCACGAAGATCTCCGCAGCCATTCGGTGGGCGATCTCTTGCGACTCTGGCGCGAGCGGACCGGTCAGATTCCGGGTGCAGAGGAACTCTCGTTCAACGCGTCGTTGTTGAGCGCCGGTGCGCCTCTCGCCATTCAGCTTCAGGGTTCGTCCCTGACCGAGTTGCGTAGCGCCGCTCGAGAGCTGAAGGAGCGGGTAGCGAGCTACCCCGGAGTGATCGATCTTTCGGATAGCTTTCGGGGTGGCAACCAGGAGCTCGAGCTCACCTTGTTGCCGAGCGCGCAAGCACTCGGTCTCACACTACAGGACCTGGCGAGCCAGGTGCGTCAGGCGTTCTATGGCCTGGAGGTGCAGCGGTTCCAGCGTGGTAGAGACGACGTGCGCGTGATGGTGCGCTACCCCGCCGCCCAGCGTCGCTCCCTCGGTGACCTGCAGAGCATGATGATCCGGACGACCGACGGCGCAGCGGTACCCTTCACGGCAGTGGCGAGCGCCAGCGTGACCGAAGGCTACGCCACGATCAAACGGGCCGACCGACGCCGAATCGTTACCGTCAGCGCCGACATCGATGACAGCGTCGCCAACGCGAACGAGATCGTCGCCGATCTGAAGCGAACCCACCTTCCCGAGTTGGGTCGCGAATATCCGGGCGTCTTCTTCTCCTTCGAGGGCGAGCAGCGGGAACAGGGAGACTTCCTTGCGAGCCTCGGCCGCGGCTGGGCGATGGCCCTGATTGCCATCTACGCACTGCTCGCCGTCCCACTGCGCTCCTACGTACAACCCTTCATCATCATGGCCGCCATTCCCTTCGGCTTGGTCGGTGCAGTCTGGGGCCACATTCTGATGGGGCACGATTTCAGCATGTTCTCGCTGATCGGAATCGTCGCGCTTTCGGGGATCGTGGTGAACGACAGTCTGGTTCTGGTCGACTGGATCAATCGCATGAGGCAGCGGGGCGCGTCGCTTTCGAGCGCGATTCGCGAAGCCGGAGCGGCCCGCTTCCGGGCGATCATGCTCACGTCGCTGACGACCTTCGCCGGGCTTTCTCCATTGCTTTTCGAGAAGAGCGTGCAGGCCCAGATGCTGATTCCGATGGCGATCTCCCTCGCCTTCGGAGTGATCTTCGCCACCGTCATCACGCTCTTCCTGGTTCCGTCCGGCTACCTCATCGTGGAAGATGGGCGCGAGCTGATTCGGCGCCTGACCTCCGCCAAGCACCCGGGCACTGTCGCCAGCGCCACACCACCTGGCTAGGGCGCCAATCTCCGATAGGCGGTGCGAGCGAAGGCCTCGGGCTTCACGAAGCCGCGGGCCCAGCGCGAGTCGAAGTAAAGAAGTCGGCGCGCGGCGTTCCCGTCGAATCGTATACTTGTTCCGAGAGCGCCGGCTTGTACTTCAGAACATCAGCCCCCGTCAGCCCGTGAGCGGCGATGGTGTCGCGCATCGCCAGATAGTAAGGACCCTTGAAGTGTGCCTCGAGCGACGCCTGGTCCTCCCAGCGTTCGAATACGTAGATCCGCCCGGGGACGAGCAGATCTGCACTCCACACGTAGTCGATACAACCTTTCTGGGCGCGCGTGTTCTCCATGTGCGGCGATGCGGCGACTAGCGCCTCGTCTCGTCTCGCAGGGTCGACGTCCACCGTGCCGGCAATCATGATCACAGCTGAAGGTCTCCGTGGGTTCAGGGGTTTTCGGGGAAGGGCAGCGTCATTCCGCTCAGATCCGGAGGGCCCGAGTAGAGCATGTCGAAGCGACGCCGTGCAAAGCGCCACTCTCCGTCGATGCGACGATAGCGGTCGTGATACACGCCTACGGTGAACAGCCCGCTGCCGTCTGCAGTCTTGCCGTGCTCCGTGATGTACCAACGCCCTGTGCCATTCGGGCCGTCGATCGAGATCGTTCCCGCGCTGGGTAGCTGGATCACGAACGGCAGCCCCCCCATCAATTTGTTCCAGAGGGCCACGACCGCTTCCCTCCCCTTGGCGGGATTGCCCAGGACGTGCCACTCGCCGTCCTCGGCCCAGGTATCCGCCCACGCTTGCTCGTCGCGGCGCGTGACGGCGTCGGCGTAGCGGGAGACGAGCTCGTGAATCGCGAGCTGGTCCGCAATGGTTGCTTCACTCATGGAATCCTCCGCGCTGCGGTGCCCAAACGTCGATCAGCTTGCAAGGGCCTGTTTGATGCCACCGATGCCGTTCTTGTAGATTCCCTCGAGCATCGCAATTGCTTGCTCTTCGGTCACCCCGTTGGGCTCGAACGTCGACCCCCATTCGACGCGGCAGCGACCTTCATCGATGGGTACGACCGTGAGCGTGGCGTAGTAGCCATCGACGGGCAGGAGCACCTTGCCAGCGAAGCTGTAGCTGAAGGTTCGCTGGGCTTCGTCGCGCGCCTCGAGCTTCTCCTGAAGGCTGACGCCGCCGGTCAGCGTGAGCGTGCGGATGGCGCCGATGCCCTCTCCCTCGACGCTGACCGCCTGAACCGCTCCAGCGGACCACTTCATGATTCCGCCAAAATCGCGCACCAGCTCCCACACGATATCGGCCGACGCCTCGATTTCGTCCGTGACCAGCGCCTTCGACATCGAATCCTCCCGCCTCGTTTCGCGATCTCGCTCTTGCATTCCGTCGGTCAACTTCGCGATCGACGCACTGACGCCGCAGTATACGCGCCAACCCGTCGCTCTCCCAACCCCGGAGAGCGATTGCCGTCTGCTCGGGTCACCGGAAACCGAGCGGCTATGCTTGGCAGCTTCTGGTTCGGAGCACGAATGAGCGATCGTTTTGACATCGTTCGACGCGAAATGAGGCGCCAGATCGACGAGGGCATCCGTCCCTCGATCCAGGTCGCAATCGATTGGCGCGGCGAGATCGTGTTCGACGAAGCGATCGGCACCGATGCTTCCCCGGACTCCAACTACATCCTGTGGAGCTCGACCAAGCCCCTGGTCGCGGTGGCCCTGCTCCAGATCATCGACGAGGGCGGTGCGAAGCTGCGGGATCGCGTTCGCAAGTACATTCCCGAGTTCGGCACTCGAGGCAAGGAGCTCTGCACCATCGCCCACCTGCTCAGTCACCGCGGAGGCTTTCCCGATAGCGGGAGGCGCATGACGAGGCTCGCCCGGTCCTCTCGAAACTGGGATGAGGCTCTGACTGCAGTCTGCAACATGGAAGCCCAATGGGAGCCCGGAAAAGACCGGGGCTATCACCCGACGTCGAGCTGGTTCATCGTCGGCGAGCTCGTCCAGCGGCTGCGTGACCGCCCGCTCTTCGAGACGTTGCGCGAGCGGGTTCTCGATCCGGCCGGCATCGCCCAAGACGGCTTCTGCCTGGGTAATCCCGAAGTTCTCTCTCGGCCGCCCATGCAGGTGAGCGCGCGTTCGGAGAAGGGGGCGCCCACCGACGCCGATTGGTGGAATCAGACAGAAACCCACAGCGCGGTGATTCCGGGCGGCAACGGAATATCGCGCGCCAATCAGCTGGTGCGCTTCTACCGCGCGCTGCTGGACGGCGGCCGGGGCCCAGGGGGCCGTCTGCTGTCCGCCGAAATGGTTCGGTTGGCAACCTTCCCGCACGTCGTCGGAAGCATCGATCGGACCTTCCTGATCGACATTCCTTGGGGCCTCGGCTTTCACCTCAAGCACGCGCTGCCGGGTTTGGACGACTGTGGCCGCACGGCGACTCCCGGAACCTACGGCCACGGCGGACACTTCCTGGTCAACACCGCGTGGGCAGACCCGGGCAAGGATCTCGCCGCCTGCATACTGTCCAACGGACTGACGGCTCCGAGAGTGGGAACTCGGGCCGTCGTGGCGCTCTCCCAGTCGATTCACGACGCGCTGGAGGCCCGGGCATGAGCAAGCTGGCGCGCGCCTCCAACCCCGTGCTCCGCGAGGTTCGCCGATCGCTTCGCGCCGAGGCCGATCCATCCAAGGCCGGCCCGATGCAGGCCTACATGAAGTCGAGCATGCCGTG
>CAXMOC010000088.1:0-24147 GCA_964194865.1 uncultured Opitutales bacterium
ATCGGCTGTGCCGGCCCCGCCGATGGCGAGTGCGCCGACTACGATCAGCAGAGACCTCACGCGGCGCCACGCTTCAACTCCGCGACGGCGTCCACCCACAGGGCCGGGTCAGGGGCGTAAATGGCGACGAGGCTGACCCGATCCGCCAGCGGTGCGCAGCGGCCGCGAACCCTGGCGGCGATTTCGCTCGGCTTGCCGCAGACTGCCACGGTCTCGAGAATTTCATCGGTCACGAGGCCAGTCATCTCCTGCCACTTTCCGAGCTTCGAGAGTCGGTTCAGCTCTGGCTGGAGGTCGCCCCAACCGCGTGATTCCAACACGCCGCGGTAGGCCGGCGTGGAGCCATAGAAGGCGATCTGACCCCGGACCTGGGTGTCAGCGAGCTCGAGGGTCTGGTCGTCCGAACCGCTGACCAGCATCACGTGATGAGAAATTTCGAAGTCGTCCAGCGTTCGTCCACTCTTCGCGAGACCTCGCTCGAGGGCGGGGAGCATCGTGTCGCGGATGTACTCCGGCGTGTTGAACGGGTGAATGAAGATTCCATCGGCCACCTCGCCCGCTACCTCGGTCATCCTGGGACCGACGGCCGCCAGGAAGATCCGCGGGTTTCCGTGCGGATTGGGCCCCGGGTTGAAGAACGGTGTCATCAGGGTGTGTTGATAGAACTCGCCGCGGAAATCGAGCTTGGCTTCGCCACTCCACGCCGACCAGATGGCGCGAACGGCGAGCACGAGCTCGCGCATGCGGGCCGCCGGCTTCGACCACGGCATGCTGAATCGCTTCTCGATATGGGGCTTGATCTGGGACCCCAACCCCAGGATGAAACGGCCACCGGAGATCTGCTGCAGGTCGTAGCCGATGTTCGCCAGCAGCATGGGGCTTCGGGCGAACGCAATTGCAACGGCAGTGGCGAGCTCCAGGCGCGTCGTCTCGCGTGCGGCTTGTACCAAGGGAAAGAACGGGTCATGGGGGCCCTCGAACGTGAAGGCGCCGTCGAAGCCCAGCTCCTCGAGACGGCGAGCGCGCTCACCTACGGCCGTCGAGCCAACTAGCGGTCCATCGATTTTCAACGTTCACTCCCTCGGTTATTGCACGGGGGTCGGCGCTCCCGCTCGTCGGGTCATGTTACAGTCGACGCCCGTCGGGGCACCAACGACTCCTATTTCGATATGGAATCCGTACATGGGAGTCCGTAAATGGGAGTTCGTAGTTGGGAGCCCGCGAGTGGCAAGAGGAGAGCGCGCCATGAGTGATGCGGTCCGTGTCGAGAAGCAAGGCGTCTTGACGACGGTGATTCTGGCTCGCCCAGAGCGCAGGAACGCCGTCGACGGGCACGTGGCCAGATCACTTGCCGAGGCGTTTCTCGAGTTCGAGCGCGACGAATCGGCGCAGGTGGGCGTGTTGTACGGAGAGGGCGGCGCATTCTGCGCCGGGGCCGACCTCAAGGCGGTGGCCTCCCGCGACGCAACGGAAGAGGATCAGCAGAGGCTGACGGATTACCACCGCGCCCGGGAGCCCCAGACTGGAGATCGCTGGAGCCGACTCGCCGCCGATGGGCCGATGGGCCCCACTCGGATGTTGCTCTCGAAGCCGGTGATCGCCGCAGTCGCCGGGTACGCGGTTGCCGGTGGGCTGGAGCTTGCCCTCTGGTGTGACCTGCGGGTTGTGGAAGAGAGCGCGGTCTTCGGCGTCTTCTGTCGGCGCTGGGGAGTTCCCCTGATCGACGGTGGAACGATTCGACTGCCTCGAGTGGTCGGCCACGGGCGTGCCATGGACCTGATCCTCACCGGCCGCCCCGTCGGTTCGGACGAAGCGCTTGCGATCGGTCTGGCCAACCGTGTGGTTCCCGACGGGACCGCCCGCGCCGAGGCAGAGAAGCTGGCGTTCGATATCGCTCGCTATCCGCATCTGTGTATGCAGGCCGATCGTCGCTCGGCCTACGAGCAATGGGATCTGCCCTACGCAGCAGCAATTGCCAACGAGTGGAAAGGAGGCCGTGCTGTTGTCGATTCCGGTGAGACGACCGAGGGCGCGCGCCGATTCGCGGCGGGCCACGGGCGCGGCGGCAGCTTCGAAGACATCTAGGTCTTCAGCTCGATGAGGACCTCGTAGTAGGGCTGTTGGCCCACGTTGAGCGCCCACTCGGTGCCGCCGCCGGGAACGGCAACCGTGTTGCCCTCGGGTGGGATCCGAGCCACGAACGGATCGCTCCCGCTGGACTTTGGGGGAATGCCCGCGATCAGGTCACCCTGTTGAATGACGAGATAGTAGTCGTTGTCATGATGGTGTAGGTCCGAGGCCTCGCCTGGCTCGAGGTGGAGTTCCCAGATTCGCACGCGATCTTCTTCGAAGAGAACCCGGGTTCCGATGTCGCCGACTGGGTCGCCCTCGTGATCCTCTCGGAACTGTTCGAGGCGGGCGCGAAGCTGTGGGGTCGGCTCGATGTACTCGGGATCTGCCATCCTGGGTGGTCCTCGCGCGAAATCAACGTCCTTCGAATTCCGGCTTTCGCTTCTCGAGGAAGGACTTCATACCCTCTTTGAAGTCCTTGCTGCCGAAGAGTGGAAGCAGCTGCAGGAACACATGATGCACGTGGTCGTCGAACTCTTCCGAGAGCCCCATGCGCATCATCCGCTTCGACGCCTGCACGGCCAACGGTGCGTTGGCGGCGATCTCTTCCGCCAGCGCCCGGGTCTCCTTGGCGAGGAGTTCGTCGGGGACGACCCGGTTGACGAGTCCCAGCTCGAGGCACTCCTCGGCCTTCAGCGTTCGCCCCGTGAAGATGATCTCCGAAGCCTTGGCCCAGCCCACGAGCCTGGGTAGTAGCCAGGTACCGCCGCTCTCGGGCAGCACCCCGCGCCGCGTGAACGCGGCGGCCAACTTCCCGCTCTCGCCTGCGATCCGAATGTCGCAACCCAACGCGAGGTCCATTCGGTAGCCAGCAGCCCCGCCATTGAGCGCGCATATCGTCGGCGTGTCGATCTTGTGGAGAACGGTCGGAGGGGCGTCACGCAAATCGAGATTGGCCGGCATCCGCTGCCCGCCGCCCGAGCCGATTCCAGTGCCGGATGTCGCATCCTGGAGGTCGAGGCCCGAACAGAATCCACGCCCGGCTCCGGTGATCACGATCACTCGCACGTCCGTGTCGCGGTCGCATTCGACGAGCGCCGCGGCCAGGCTGTCGAGCATGCCGACCGAAATTGCGTTCAGCCGGTCGGGTCGGTTCAGCGTCAGTGTCGCGATGGCTCCGTCCTTGTCGATCAACAGTTCTTGCACCGTACTGGTCTCCTATTTGTCTCGGATGCTCTCGGGAGCGGCTCGCTCGGATTGGATCACGAGCGCCGCCATATGCGCTTGTCCTGGGAGCCGAACATCTTCGAGAGCTCGACTCGCGAGGGTGTGATCCGAACCGGCGTGAAATTGGGATCGGTCGGCCCACCGGACCAGAACTGGGTGAGATCGTAGTCGAGGACGTCCCAGACGCGTTTCTTTTCGATCGGGTCCGTCACGATCTCCGCGTTTCCGCGCAGCATGATGTGGATGAATTCAGGTGGCGCGACCTGGAACTGAACGTCGACGCTGGGGTTCGCCTCCAGTTGTCGATGCTTCGGCGACCCGGTGCCGGTGGCGAACCAGAGCGTCTCGCCCTCCCACGTTGGGTGAACCATCCGAACGCGGGCCTGGTTGCCCGCGACGGTTGCGACCGCGCACCAGATCGCCTGCTTGCTGGCAGCCTCGACGGTCGCAAAGAACTCCGCCGCTTCGCTTGCAGATACATCACTCATGCTGTGTCTCCCGGGTCTGGCGCTTGGAATGTGGCGCGAACGGCTCGCGTTGCACTTCTACTCGGCGAATGGAGGAGAGTCAAGCGGTTCAGTCGAGGCCGAGGCGTGCGAACTGATCGCCTGGCGCCTCGATGCGCTTCAGCGCTTCCCGCAGCTTCTCCTCCATCTCTCCCTCCAGCCGGCTGCCCGCAAGGTTCTGCGCTTCGTCCGGATCTTCCGAGAGGTCGTAGAGATGGTTGCCGCTGAAACGACCCAGCGCCCAGTAGGGTCTCGGGTCTCCTCGTTCGAAGGGCTGCCGGATGACCGGAACCGCCGAGCCCGGCATCTGGTCGAGAATTGCGCGCCGGTCGGGAAGAGGTAGCCGCAAATCGGGGAAGCGATGTACGGGCATCGTGGACCAGCGGTTCGACCAGATCGAGAGCGGGGAGTTCGCACGCCCGGGAGAGCGCGCGTACTTGCGTTGACCGTCGAGTACGTGGATCTCGCGTGCCCAGTATCCACAGAGCGCCGCGTCGCGGATGGCGTCACGTTCGCCGTCCAGCAACGGCGCCAGCGAGAATCCATGGGTTCGATGTTTCGACTCCACGCCGAAGATGTCCATCACCGTCGCGTAGATGTCCACGTTGGTCGTCAGTGCGGACACTTCGGGCCTGTTGGCGCCGGGCCAGGAGATGAAGAGAGGTGTGTGTCCGAGCGTCTCGTAGATCGGGATCGGGGGCTTGCCCCAGGCGTCCTTCTCGCCGAGGTAGTGACCGTGATCGGTGCACACGATCACCGCGGTGTCGTTCCAAAGGTCGCGCCGCTCGATGGCATCGATCACGCGGCCGAACCAGGAGTCGATCATGGTGAGCTTGGCGCCATAACAGGCGCGGATCTGCCGGGCTTGCCGCGGTGTGAGCACGCCGTCGGCGAATCCGGCGGCGGTGTAGGGTGGCCAGATCAAATGGGCGCCCTGCCAGCTGTCGTCGTACATCGACGCGTAGGGCTCGGGCGTGTCGAAGGGTTCGTGAGGATCGAACTCGTCGACGAAGAGCAGGAAGCGGTCGTGGAGGGGCGCGAACTCGTCGATCCAGCGCGCGGCGGCCGCCATCGTGCGGGGGCCCGGAAAGTCGTCTTCGCCCCCGAAGTAGCCGCGGGAGTGTTCGTAGGGCATGTCCTCGCCCCGACTGAACACCGGGGTTCCCACCCAGCTCGGGTCCGGCCGCGTCTTCCACGGGTCACTCTCGTGCCCTCGCTGGTAGTCCCAGGCCGTGAAGTCGCAGTGATAGTTCTCGCCGCCCGTTTCGAACAGGTGCGGGTGATCCGAGATCAGCATGGTCGTCACACCGGCGCGACGTAGCGGAGCCGTGAGGGGTTCTTCCCAGATCTCGATCGATCCCCAGGGCTTCCAGAGAAAGTCGAGCGCACCACAGAGCAGGTCGTGGCGGGCTGGCATACAGGGGAGGGAGCCCGTGTAGTGGTTGTCGAAGCGTGTGGCGCTGGCGGCGAAGCGGTCGAGGTTCGGTGTATCGAACTCGCCGCTCCCGTAAGCGCCCAGTAGCTGACGGTTCAGGCTGTCCAGCAGGATCACGATGGCGTTTCGGGGCATGCTTCGATCTTCCACCGATCACCTCACGCGCGGGTTGGCGTTGATACCGTTCTCCAGGCCGGCCGGTCAACTGGCACCGCAATGGTATGCTGCCGTCGGGCGCAGACGCGGGGCGATCCATGCAGACCGGCGAGGGCAGCGGCTTGATACGGGTCGCGACCTATCAGCGCTCGATTCGGGCTTCGATCGAGCGGGTCTGGGAGAACGTGTTCGATTGGGAGCACCTTCCCTGGCTCCATCGTGATTCGTTCTGCGGCCTCGAGCACGTGGAGTCGGGACCCTGGGGGTGGCGCGTGCACGTAGACCTGCCGCCAGCGGACCGATCGCGCCGGATCTCCCTGGAGCTCCTGGTCGAGGCCGAAGCCTCCCGCTATGTCACCCGAACTATCGGCGGCCTGGGCAAGGGTACGGAGATCTGGACGCGCTTGTCGGCGACGGACGAGGAAACGACCGACATCGAGGTCGAATTTCTCCTGCCCGATGTGAAGCCCGAGCAGGTGGACGCCCTCGGTGCCGCCATGACCACGCTGTACACCAAGCTGTGGGACGAGGACGAACTCATGATGATGCGGCGCACCCAGCTTGTCGCCACGGGGGTGGCAGACGGCGAGAAGTCGATGTGTCTGGGAACCGCTGAGGAGGTTCGGACACGAACGCCCTTCGAGGTCGAGCTGGGCGGTCGTTCCTACCGAGTGCTCGAGCTGGATGGGGAGCTGCTGGCACATACGACCGTGTGTCCGCACCTGCTCGGGCCGTTGGGCGACGCCGAGGTGCGCGACGGCCGGGTGGTTTGCCCTTGGCACGGTTACGAGTTCGATCTGCGAACGGGCCGCAGCTGCGATGGCCGATCGCTGCGGCTGCGCCCACGCCCGAAGCTCGAGATTGACCCCGACAGCACGCGCGTGACGCTATCCCTTCCCCCCTGAGTTGGTTGCGGACCCGCCGTTCGTCCGAAATGCGGCGGCATTCATCAGCAGATTCGACGAGGAGACGTTCCCATGCCCAGACTACGCCAGGTGTCGCGTGCAGATGCGACCCCCGAAGTAACCCGGATGTACGACATGCTCTTCGGTGAGCGAGACCCCGTCTCGGATCCCGGCACCGCGACCGGCACGCCCGGAAACTGGTGGACGGTCTTCGCGCTGGTGCCGGACATGTTCAACCACGCAGTCGCCGGCTTCGGCTTGTATCGCAGCAAGAACCGCAAGATTGATCCCAAGCTTCGCGAATTGGGCCAGGCGCGCGCTGGTTTCGCGCGCGGCAGCCAGTTCGTGTTCTCGCAGCACTGCAAGGCTGCCCGGGCGGTGGGCCTGACGGAGGAGCAGGTGGAGGCCATTCCGGCCTGGAGCACCTCGGAGTCCTTCTCACCCCTCGAGCGTGCGGTGCTCGCCTACACGGACGATCTCGTCCTCGAAGGAGGGCGCGTCCAGGACGGCACCTTCAGCTGTCTGCGCAAGTCGCTTTCGGACGAGGAAATTCTGGAGCTCACCTACATCATCTGTACCTATGAGCTGCACGCGACGATGTGCCGCGCGTTGCGCCTGGAGTACGACGACGTTCCGGAGCGAATCGCAGAGATCGCGGCACCGAGCGAGGCCGGGGAGGGAGACCTTCAGATCAGTCGGCCCGAGGACACCTGAGGCGCGATGGCGAGCAGTCCCTTGGGGCCCCTACTTGATCGCGATCGGGTTCACCGGTGAACCGACTCCGCCCGTGACGTTCAGGGGTTGGGCGGCCAGGAAGAACTCGTAGCGGCCGTCTTTCGCGCAGTGCTCGGCGAGCTCCTCGAGCCACCAGATTTCACCGATGTAGACGCCCAGATCCCGCAGCAGATTGCCGTGGACGGGAACGACCATCGCCGGATCCGCTTCGTTCGGAATTCGCTCCAGCGCCAGGTTGTCCGCCGCGATCGCAGCCAGCTGCTGCTCCTTGATCCACGGAACCACGTCGCTGCCGATTCCCGCCTGTGGTGCGATGAGAAACTTCATACGCTCCACGGGATCTTCCAGCAGGTAGAAGGCGGGGACCACGCCGGTACGGATCAGCGCGATGTCGCCGGCCCGGGTCGACGTCTTCTGCTGTGCCATCGCGCCCTGCAGATCCTGTAGCGTGATCGTGTAGCCGGGTGGGAGCGCGCCGCCCTTGTAGCGAGCCACGTCGATCAATACCCCTCTTCCGATGAGGCTGTCCTTGACGTGCTCGATGCCGAGCTGGGTGGCGCCGCCCGCCTGGGGCGCGCTCAGGATCGCGGCCTCGGGAACCCCGTTGTAGAGCTTCCCCCCGTACCAGGCATGGGCCAGGCCATCCCACTGCGTGGAGCCCTGGAGGGGCATGTAGATGTAGTCGTCGGCGAAACGGATCGGTGAAGGGCCGAAGGGGCTGAAGCCCGGGCTGGCGACGTAGTCGGCTCCCGTCGCCGTCATCGTGTGGTGCGGGGTCAGACGTCCGGGGTAGACCGGACCGCTTCCATCGAGAGGGATCGCCAGGCTGAAGCTCGCCCCGGTCTGGATCAGCCCTGCGGCTGCAACGATCACCTCGGGTGTGATGAAGTTTGCGGCACCGCGCTGGTCGTCCGCGCCCCAGCGGCCCCAATGGTTCAGCTGCTCGTGCGGGTGCAGGGCCGGGCCCGGTTCAGCCATGCTGACATTGGCCAGTGTGATCAAGCTCGCGACTACCCCTATCGTTCGCATCCCGCTGTTCCCTCCTCTGGCACGATTCGTTCGACGCACCCACATGAATGGCGCGGGTGATTGTATCAGCAGAGCGGGTTAGCCTTGGCCGCCGTGGACGTCGCCCACCCCGCTCTGACCCTGGTGCTGGCACTGGCGGTTGGAATCCTCGCCCAGTCGGTTTCCAGGCACCTGCGCGTCCCCGGCATCGTGTTGCTGCTCTTGATCGGCGCGGCGTTGGGGCCCGACGGACTCGGTTGGATCGAGCCGCGCTCGCTGGGAGACGGCCTCGTGGCGGTCGTCGACCTCGCCGTCGCGGTGATCCTCTTCGAGGGCGGGCTCAATCTACAGATCTCGAGACTGCGACGCGAACAGACCTCGATTCGCCGTCTGGTTACGTGGGGCGCGTTGATTACGCTGGTTGGCGGCGCTCTGGCGGCGCGGCTCTTGCTCGAATGGCCCTGGATGCGGTCGTTCCTGTTCGGGAGTCTGGTGGTGGTGACCGGACCCACCGTCGTCAGTCCGCTGGTGAGAAGTCTGCGGCTGCGCGCCCGCCTCGCCACCGTGCTCGAGGCCGAGGGCGTCTTGATCGACCCAATCGGCGCCATTCTCGCCGCACTACTGCTCGGGATTACTCTTCAGGGCATCGACTCGATCACGGCCGCGCCCGTGGTTCTGGCTTCGAGCCTCGGCTTTGGAGCCCTCGCCGGTGGGTTGGCGGGCCTCGCTCTCGCCGGGGCCCTGCGGGTGCGTAATTTCGTGCCCGAGGGCTACGAGAACATCTTTGCGCTGGCTTACGTCCTGTTGCTCTACCAGCTGTGCGACGAGGTCGTCTCGCATAGCGGAATTCTGGCGGTCACCGTAGCGGGCGTCGTGGTCGGAAACCTGCGGACCCGGGTCGATCGCGACCTGCGTGAATTCAAGGATCAGCTGACGGTCCTGTTGATCGGTCTGCTCTTCGTCCTGTTGGCTGCCGACGTCCGGCTGGAGGATGTCCGGAGACTCGGCTGGCCTGGAATCGCGGTAGTCGGCACGCTCGTTTTCGTGGTTCGGCCGCTCACCGTCTGGTCATCGACCTTGCATTCCGAGCTCTCCACCCGCGAGAAATTGTTTGCGTCTTGGCTCGCGCCGCGTGGAATCGTCGCCGCCGCAGTGGCGTCGGTGACGGCAACCGCCCTCGAAGCTCAAGGGATCGAGGGCGGCCCAGAGCTGCGCGCTCTGGTGTTCGTGTGTATCGCGGGAACGGTGCTCCTCGCGGGCCTGACGGGCGGGCCGATTGCGAGCTTGCTCAGGGTTCGGCTTCCAAGGCGCGATACCGTGGCGATTCTAGGGGCTCAGGGGCTCGGCCTGGCGCTGGCCGAACAGCTCCGAAACGGCGACGTGCCCGTCCTCTTCCTCGACTCCAATCCCCTGAACTGCCGTCGGGCCGAGGAGGCGGGGTTCCAGGTGATCTACGGAGATGCGCTCCAGGAGCGAACCCTTCAACGCGCAGGCTTCGAAAGCGTGGGCAGCGCCGTCGGTCTGACGCCCAACCAGATGCTGAACAGCGTCTTTGCCAGCCGTGCCCGCCAGCACTTCGGCGTTCCACGGGGCTACGTGGCGGCCATCAATCCCGAGTCCGGGCTGGCTTCCGAGCTGGTGGAGCGCGAAGAGGTGGTGGTTCTCTTCGACGGTCCGCACGACGTCGAGCGCTGGGACGTTCGAGCGCGCCACGACGAGTTGGAGGTCGGTCACTGGGTGTACTCCGGCGAGCCACCGGACTCGGCGCCGGAGGCCGGCGACGAGTCCTCGCCCAAGGCTCGCGAGCTGTTGGTCATTCTCTCGATTCGGCGTGGTGGCAAGATCGTGCCCATGCACGCGGGCCTGGAGTTTGCGGCCGGCGACATCGCTGCGGTTGCCATCCACAAAGACGAGCGCGAAGTGGCCGAGCGCGTGCTGGCTGCGGCCGGCTGGACCCCCAGCGAGGCAAGCGCCGCAGCCTGATTGCCTCGGTGCGGAGCGCCGGTGCGCGCGCGCCAAAGATCGCCCGTGTGACTCAGTTCTTCGAGAGCACCTTGTCGGCAAGCTCGTGAAGTCCGCTACGCAACCCCTCGGGATCGAAGCCGGGCGGTGCGATGACGAGTCTCGATACCCCGATATCCTCGTAGCGCGCAACGGTGTCCGGGTCGAGCTTGCCGCCCGCCGCAGACAACTCGATTTCTGCGGGATCCCGACCGACCTTGCCGCACTCGTCGGCCAGCGCTTGAAACAGCTTCGGCAAGGTCTCGAGCCCACCTTTGGCCGGGAAGAATCCATCACCGATGCGGGCGGCGCGCCGAGCGGCGCCTTCGACGTGTCCGCCCACCACGATCGGGACGCCTCCTTCTTGAACCGGCTTGGGATTCGATTCGACGGCGTCCCAATTGTAGAACTGTCCCTTGAAGGGTTCGGGCTCCGGCTTCCACAACGACCGGATCGCCGCCACGGATTCCTCGGTGCGCGCGGCCCGTTGCCGAAACGGAACGCCGATGACGTCGAACTCCTCTTCCAGCCAGCCGATGCCGATGCCCGCGATGGCGCGGCCTCTAGAAAGAAGGTCGAGGGTCGCGAACTGCTTGGCGACGTAGGCGGGATGGCGCTGCGGGAGGATCACGATCCCCGTGGCGAGCCGAAGTTTCTCGGAGATGGCGGCCGCGTAGGCGAGCGGCAGGATGGGATCCGGGATCGCGGAGCTTTCGGGCCCCGGCATCCGGCCGTCCTTGCTGTACGGATATTGAGATTGATAACCGACCGGCACGACCACGTGTTCGACGGTCCAGATCGACTCGATGCCCACCTCGTCCGCCGTTCGCACCAGTACTTCGAAGGTGTCGGGGTTGGCGAACGGGCCAGAATTGGCGAAGAAGAGGCCGAACTTCATGGGGAGGTCTCCTGGGGCTGCAGGTAATGAAGCAGCCGCGTGATGCGGAGGATTCTGTACCTCCAACCCCCGCCGGGTCAAGTCCGGCCCGGCGTTGAGGCTCGCGTCGGTCTAAGCTCGAAGTCGAGCGTCTCCCCTCGCCCGACCGGGAGGAGGTTGAGAGGTTAGCGCTCGCTCCCACCGGCCGTCCGGCAATGGAGTAGCGCATGCCGAGCTCCAGTCTGGGTTCGAGACCGACAAGCTCGTCGGATGGCGAGTCGCCGCGCGTCGAGCGGAACAGTCTGCTGAGCCCCGACTTCACGGCGCTGCTGATTGCCCAGGCGAGCTTTGGCTTCGCCTTCTCGAGCTTCTTTCTGCTGCCCAAGTTCGTCAACTCCCAGCTCGGTGCGGGCGCGTTCGAGATCGGACTGCTCACCGCAGTCTACGGGGCGGTTGTCATCGTATTCGTGCCCGCCATGGGAGCGTTGGTCGATCGCCACGGCCGGCGCAACTTTCTCACCGCGGGCGCGCTGTTGATGGCGGCGGCATCGTTCTGCTTCGTCTACGTCGAAGACATGGGACCGCTGCTCTACGCACTGCGCGGTGTTCAGGCCGTCGCCTTTGCGATGGCGTTCGCAGCGGGTGCGGCACTAGCGGTCGATCTAGCCCCGCCAGCCAGGATGAGTCAGGCGATCGGCGTCTTTGGTCTCACGTTTCTCTCGATGAACGCGATTGCGCCGGCCGCGGTCGAGGAGATCTCGAAGCGAGCCGATTGGCCGACAGCGTTCGCCGCTTCGGCCACGGGAGCCGTGCTCTGCGCGCTGTTGTCGCGACGGATTCCAGATTCTCGCCCAGCGCGTGGGCCGAGCAGCGAGATCGCGAATTTATGGACGGTTGCGACCCGTCCGCGTCTGCTTCGCATGATGGCGATCATCGCGCTCGTCGGGACCGCGATGGGCGCGGCCTTCATCTATCACCAGCCGTACGCCGCGGAGCTCGGAATCGAGAACCTGAAGAGCTTCTTCATCGCGTATGCGGCGGTTGCCGTCTTCATTCGTGGAGCGATGGGCGCGTTGGCCGATCGCGTGGGCCTCCACCGCGTGTCGATCGGGGCCCTGGCGCTCTACGTCGTCGTCGTGACCGCGATGTCGGCCCTCCAACCGGGCTGGCTTCCCGCGTACGGGGCCGGCCTCGGCCTCGCCCACGGCTTTGGCTATCCGGCGCTCAATGCCATCGCGATTCGCGGAGTTCGCGAGAACGAGCGCGGAAAGGTGATGTCGCTGTTTCAGGCCGCCTTCAACGTTGGCTTTGCGGGAGTTTCGCTCGCACTGGGCTGGCTGGCGGAACGCGAAGGTTATCCGCCGGTCTTCCTAGTCGGTGGACTCAGCGCCCTGTTCGCGCTGGTGCTGCTTGCCGGATCGCCCGAGGGTCGGCCCGTTGGAGCGAGTAGCCCAAGAGAGGCGCGCTCGTAGCTGTCCCTTTTGCGTGGGGCGAGCGAGACGTCGGCTAGCGAGCCCCTGCGGGAGCGGGCACTCGTGCCGGGTCGCCGGCCGGCCCGTGGTGCTGCACCTGCTTGGGAAGTGTTCTCAGGAGGTGACGCGCCTTCGCGTGATTCGGATCCGCACGTAGCGTTGCCTTCAGCGCCGCAACGGATTCTTCGAAGCGGCCGGACACCGCCAAGACGTTGGCGAGATCGAAGTACGCCTCGGCGAAGTCGGGGGACAGGCGAACTGCATCTCGGTAGTGGCGGATCGCCTCCTCCGAGCTACCTGCGGCGTGTAGCGCCGCAGCCAAATTCCTGTGCGCATCTGCGTAGCGGGGATCGATCCTCATTTCACGGCGATCGGCTGTGTACTTTCGTTTCTTGCGTGCGCGCCGACTGAAAGTGCTCCGACCAGAGGAGCGCGAAGCCGAACATCGGCAGATAGAGCCGATGTTCGTACATCAGCTCTAGGGGGATGACCGACGATTCGAGCGCCAGATTCGCGAAGAACCAGAGAGCCGCGAAGGAGGCGACGCGATGGCGGCGAGAGCTGGCCAGAGCGAACCCCAGAAGGCCGACGAGGAAGCAGATCGCCAACAAGGTGGTCGGTGGATCGAGGAGTGACCGGGATACGCTCACGTCGTGGGTCAAACTCAGCCGCGAAGGTCGCGGGTCGAGCAGCAGGGACAGGTATGAAACGACCACGCGCGATTCGGTCAGCAGGCGTTGCCAAAGCGAGAAGTCGCGATGCGAGTAGTCGAAGACCGAGGACGTCGCGAGCATCAGGTTGGCGCGATCCCAGCTCCTTCGCAGATCGCGCTCGAAGAACCATTCGTAGAGCAGCAGGATGATCGGGAGCGTGATCGCGATCTCCTTGGACCCCAGAGCCAGGAGCCAGCAGCGTCCGCACCCAGCAGGCCGCGGCGAATCGGGCTCTGGTGACGGCCGAGCAGGAAGAGCTGGAATCCGCCGAGGTAGAACATCACGGCCAGCTCGTTCATGCGCTGAACGATGTAGGTCACGGACTGGGTCTGCACCGGATGCGCGATGAACATGGCTGCCGCAAACAGCGCTACCCAACCGGAGCCCGGCCTGCGAATCCAACGGTTCGCCTCGTTTGGGCTCCAGGCCAGCAGGCGGCTGCGAGTAGGAAGACCAAGACCCCGTTGACGATGTGGATCAAGCAGTTGACCACGTGGTAGCCGTAGATCCGATCGCTGCCGAAACGCTCGTTGAGGGCGAAGCTGACGAACGCGACGGGCCGCTTGGGGCTATCGACCGCCACTCTCCACAACTCGGCGGGGCTTGCCGACGCGACACGGATCCCGGGGTTCTCGACGATGTTCTGGGTGTCGTCGAAGACGAAGGGGACGTCGAGCGTGTTGGAATAGATTGCGGCGGTCAACAGGCCGAGGAGCGGCACCGAAGCCAGCGAAGGCCACGCAAGCGAGCGGGTCGCGGCGAGCACCGTCCTAGAGTTCGGCTAGCGCGGGGAGCAGGTGCTCGGCCAGGGCATCGGCGTCCGCGCGAAACGCGTCGGCGTCCGAGTAGCGGGAACCGTGGACGAAGTGGGTTACGCCCACGCTCGCCAGGGCGTGCGCCTGGTCGGCCGCGCGGCTGGGCTCGCTCAGATCGAAGCCGGTCATCAGCACGACTTCCGGCGAGGGTTTGTCGGCGCGGTCCGCCAGCTCGCGAAGTTCGAGGATCGGTGCAGCCAGCCGTGCGGGGTCCCCACCCATGGGAATCCAACCGTCGCCGTAGCGAACCGCCCGTTCGAGGGCGTGCGGCGCCGTGCCGCCGATGAAAATGGGCGGCCGCGCGGGGCGTGGCCGGAAGAGAAACTTCTGGCCGTGCGCTTCGACTTCGTCCGTTGCGAAGCAGCGGAGCAGCAGATCCAGAGTCTCGTCGGTCGACCGACCGCGGAGCGTGCGATCGATTCCCAGCGCCGCAAACTCGGAGGCCAGCCAGCCTACGCCAACTCCCAGGGAGAGGCGCCCCGAGCAGAGCTCCTGAATCGTTGCGACCCATTTTGCCGTGGGGAGCGGTGGCCGGTAGGGCAGCACGAGTACGCCAGTGGCGAGTCCGATCCGCTGGGTCGTTCCGGCCAGGAACGCCAGCACGGCCAGCGGGTCGAGATAGCGCCCGCCCGATCCCTCGGAGTTGTCGGGAGCGATGGCGATGTGATCGGGCACCCACACCTCGTCGATGCCCGCGGACTCGGCCGCGGCGGCACAGCGCAAGATGGTGTCCCGGGTCGACTGCGGCCCCATCGTTCGGATGACCATGCCGAGCTTCATGGGCTCCTCGGAATGCTGGATTCGCGACGCTGCAAACTCGCGGGAGAGCCCGTTTTCGGGCGCGGCGACGGGAGTCGTGGACCGTAACGCTCGTCGACGGCCAGGGCCACGCGCTGGGACCACATCGGATGACGCCCCGGTCGGCTCCCTTGGGCCGGATGAGTTGCCACGCCCCTGAGACCGGCGGCGCTATCCTTGGGCTTCCCATTGGGGAGCGGGGGAGCGGGGGAGCGGGCGCACGACCCGTCTCGGAGTCGAATGATGGAAAGGATTCTCAACAAGTTCAGCCGACGCATCACCCAGCCGCCGTCACAGGGCGGCTCCCAGGCCATGCTCTACGCGACGGGTCTCACCGAGGCGGACATGGACAAGCCTCAGGTCGGGATTGCCAGCGTCTGGTACGAGGGCAACCCCTGCAACATGCACCTGAACGACCTCGCCGCCCAGGTGAAACAGGGCGTCGTGGATGCCGGGCTGGTAGGGATGCGCTTCAACACCATCGGCGTCTCCGATGGAATGTCGATGGGCACCGAGGGCATGAGTTACTCGCTGCAGTCGCGCGATCTCATCGCTGATTCGATCGAGACCGTGATGTGCGCCCAGTGGTACGACGCGAATATCTCGCTGCCGGGTTGCGACAAGAACATGCCGGGCTGCGTGATGGCGATGGCGCGAGTGAATCGCCCCTCGTTGATGGTCTACGGTGGCGCCATCAAGCCGGGTCGCAGCCGGGACTCGGAGAAGATCGACATCATCTCGGCCTTCGAGAGCTACGGGCAGTACCTAGCCGGAGCGATCGATGACGAGACCCGCAGCCAGATCGTGCGCCGCGCCTGCCCGGGAGCTGGGGCCTGCGGTGGGATGTACACGGCGAACACCATGGCCGTGGCGATCGAAGCGCTCGGAATGAGTCTCCCCTACAGCTCCTCGAACCCAGCGCAGGATCCGGCCAAGCTGGAAGAGTGTCACCGCGCCGGCATGGCGATTCGGCATCTGATCGAGGAGGACATCAAGCCCTCCGACATCATGACCGCCCCGGCGTTTCGAAACGCCATCGCCGTGGTCGTCGCTCTCGGAGGCTCCACCAACGCGGTGCTTCATCTGCTGGCCATCGCCCGTGCGCTGGACGTTCCCCTCTGCCTGGACGATTTTCAGCGGGTGAGCGACGACGTGCCGTACCTGGCAGACCTGAAGCCGAGCGGCCAGTACGTCATGGAAGATCTCCACGAAGTGGGCGGAACTCCGGCGGTGATGAAGTACCTGCTCGAGCATCGGGCGCTCGACGGCAGCTGCCTGACCGTTACCGGGAAGACCCTGGAGGAGAACCTCGCCGCTGCTGCGCCGCTCGCGAGCGGCCAGCAGGTGATTCACGGCTGGGACGCGCCCGTGGCAGCGGAAGGGCACATCAAGATTCTCCGCGGTGATCTGGCGCCAGAGGGCTCGGTTGGGAAGATCACGGGGAAGGAGGGCTATTTCTTCTCCGGCCCGGCTCGCCCGTACGACAGTGAGGAAGAGATGCTGGCGGCGGTCGAAAATGGCGAGATCGTCAAGGGCGACGTCGTGGTGATTCGCTACGAAGGGCCCAAGGGCGGACCCGGCATGCCCGAAATGCTGACTCCGACTTCTGTGCTGATGGGCGCCGGCCTGGGCGCCGATGTTGCACTGATCACCGACGGTCGTTTTTCGGGCGGCTCACACGGCTTCTTGATCGGTCACGTGACGCCCGAGGCGCAGGATGGCGGCCCCATCGCTCTGGTGGAGCAGGGCGACGTGATCACGATCGACGTCAAGCGGGGCATCATCGAAACGAACATCGAAGCTCAGGAGCTGGAGTCGCGACGCGCTCGCTGGAAAGCGCCGCCCCTCAAGGCGGCTCGTGGCACCCTCTACAAATACATCCAGTGCGTGAGTTCGCCGGCCAACGGGTGCGTGACCGACGCCAAGGGCTTGACCGGCTAGCGGGGCTGAGGGGCCCCGGCTCGAAGCCGAGAGCTCAGACTTCTTCGGCCGTTCGGGCCGTCGCTTCCACGAACTCGACGATCTGATCGGGCTGGGCGCGAAACGGCGCGAACGGAATCAGGCGAGCGACCCCGAGATCCCGGAAACGACGCACCTCGTCCGCGGTGAGCTGCGTGCTCGGCGTGACGCTGATTTCGAGCTCGCCCAGATGCTCCGGTCTGTCGAGCTGTTGCCGCGCTTCATCGAGCCCCTCGAGACAGCTGCGCGTCTTCTCCACGTCCAGCGCAAACCCGTACCAGCCGTTACCGCGCTCGACCGCCCGGCGAAACGCTGCACGGCTGTGGCCTCCCACCACGATCGGCGGGTGCGGGAGCTGTGTGGGCCGCGGCCTGGCTGCAACGCCCGAGAAGTTCGCGAAGTCTCCCTTGTGCGTCGGCTTCTCCTGCGTCCAGATGGCGCGGATCGCCTCGATGTACTCGTCGGTTCGCTCGCCTCGCCGTTCGAAGGGGGCGCCGATGGCGTCGAACTCGGCTCGCAGGTAACCGACGCCGAGACCGAAGATCAATCGGCCCTTCGAAACCACGTCCAGGCTGGCCAACTCCTTGGCGAGCACCAGCGGGTTTCGCTGCGGCAAGATGATGATGCCGGTACCCAGGCGTAGCCTCGAGGTGTGGCCCGCGACAAATGCCAGCGCGACGGTCGGGTCGAGCATCCCGAAGTCGGGCGGCGCTGGCGAAGGGGGTTGCTGCGGGTCCGGCAGCACCACGTGCTCGCCCGTCCAGACCGAGTCGAAGCCGGCGGCCTCGGCGGCTCGAGCAACCCGTACGCAGGTCTCGGGTTCGCTGCAGCGTCCGGAACCGATCCCGAAGAATCCCAATTTCATCGAAGTCTCCTCGACACAGAGGGTTGACTTCCGAGCACCCGGAAGTCAACCCGATAGACTGTTAACTTCGATAGAGGCGTAACAGTCGACTCCTCCCCCCGGTGGGGACGGGAGGCGGGTGGGGCTCATGAACACCGTTTCCATCGTGATTCCCTGTTTCAACGAGGTGGCCACCCTCGAGCAGTTGGTCGATGCCGTGCTCGCCGTGCCCCCCGCCGAGAAGGAAGTGATACTCATCGACGATGCCTCGAACGACGGGACCACAGAGCTGATTCGAACCAAGCTCGAGTCGCGCATCGCCCGAGTAATCTATCACGAGAGGAACTGCGGCAAGGGCGCCGCGCTGCGCAGCGGCTTCGAAGTGGCGACGGGAGACATCATCCTCGTACAGGATGCAGATCTCGAGTACGACCCCCGAGAGTACGACAGGCTGCTGACGCCGATTATCGAAGGTAAGGCGGACGTGGTGTTCGGCTCACGTTTCATCGGCGGCCAGTCCCATCGCGTCTTCTACTTCTGGCACTCCGTCGTCAACCGCGTTCTGACCCTGCTCTCGAACATGTTGACAGACCTCAACCTGACCGACATGGAGGTCTGCTACAAGGCCTTCCGCCGCGAGGTGCTCGCCCAGATCTCGATCGAGGAGAATCGCTTCGGGTTCGAGCCCGAGATCACCGCCAAGGTGGCGCGCCTCGGTTGCCGGGTCTACGAGGTGGGTGTGTCCTATGCGGGACGGACCTACTCGGAGGGCAAGAAGATCGGCTGGCGGGACGGCTTTCGCGCGATCTGGTGCATCCTCAAGTACAACCTGCGCCCCCGGCTGTTCGGCTCCTGAACGCCGGGAGTGGCCGCTGGTTTAGCGAGCGGTTACGCCCGCAAGCCTGTTTAGCGCGTCGTCGATGTCCGCTTCCGACACATCGAGGTGCGTCACCGCCCTGAAACGACTCTCGTCGACTGGGTTGATCAGAAGTTCTCGCTCCCGAGTCTGGCCCAGAAAGTCCTTTGTATCGTCGACGCGGAACATGACCATGTTGGTTTCGGGAAACGGGTCGACGGGAAACCCGAGCTCTTCGAGCCCCGATGCGAGGCGCCGGGCATTCGAGTGATCTTCCGCGAGCCGCTCGACGTGATGTTCCAGCGCGTAGAGCCCAGCCGCCGCGATGATTCCGGCTTGGCGCATGCCACCGCCCATTCGCTTCCGAGCACGGTGCACGCTCTCGATCAGATCAGCGGAGCCGCAGACCACCGAACCGACCGGCGCACCGAGCCCCTTGGACAAGCAAAACGTGAGGGAATCGAAATGCTCCGCCCAGCTGGCTGGGGGAGTGGCCGTCGCGACAACGGCGTTGAAGAGACGAGCGCCGTCCAGGTGCACGGCGAGGCCCCGCTCTCGTGCCGAGCCCGCCGCGTCTTTCAACTGCTCCAGCGGAAACACCCGGCCCCCCGACTGGTTGTGGGTGTTTTCGACCGTTAGCAGGCGGGTCGGTGCGTAGTGGTCGTCGCTGGGGTGGATCGCTTCGATCACGTCCGAGCCCGCAAACAACCCGCCCGACCCGATCGTCTGGATCTGCACTCCGGAGAGCGCCGCCGCCGCACCGGATTCATAGAGGAGGACGTGTGCGTCTTCACCCGCCAACACGACGTCCCCGGGACGTGTTGCGGCGGCGATCGCCGCCTGGTTGCCCATCGTTCCCGAGGCCACGAACAAGGCGGCCTCCTTTCCGACCAGCCCCGCAGCCGTCTCCTGGAGCCGATTGACGCTGGGATCCTCCCCATAGACGTCGTCCCCAACCTCGGCTTCGGCCATTGCGGCACGCATTGCCGGCGTAGGTCGGGTGATGGTGTCGCTGCGGAGATCGATCACGCTCAAGGGGCGGATTCTATCAGCCCGGGCCGATCCCAAGCTCTAGAGCTGCGGCCAGTGGTCTGCCCAGGGCCGCTCACGCTGGAACGCGTATGCGGCCTGGAGCACCAGATCGTCGCGATGGCGAGGACCGACGATCTGCAGCCCCACGGGTAGACCCGCCTCGGACAGCCCCGCCCGGACCGTGGCAGCCGGGTGCCAGGAGAGATTGAACGGAATCGTGAAGCTTCCCACGCTCGCCGCGGGCTGGGGTCGCCCCTCGGTTTCGGCCGGGAAGGGTCCTCTGGCCGGCGGGGGATCGAAGGGAACGGTGGGGGTGAGCAACAGATCGTAGCGATCGAACGCCTCGGCACACCAGCGATTGAGGTCCGCTCGGCGACGTCGCACGTTTCCCCAGATCTCGGCTGTTACGTTCGCGCCGGCCTTGACTCCCTTGATGAACGATCGGCCGAACTCCGCTTCCCGTTCTGGAAGCAGGTGCCCGATCTGGCCGAGCAACTCGTATGACCCGACCAGCCCCCAATCCCGGCCCATCTCCGGAATTCCGGTCTTGATCTCTTCGAACGAATGGCCCAGCTCTTCGAACATGCGCGCGGCGTCGTAAACCACCCCCGCCACATCGCTCTGCACGACGGCATAGCCCAGGTCCGCCGAGTAGCCGATGCGAAGCGAGGCCGGGAGGTCGCCCAGGCTGTCCCGGTAGGAGATCCCGGGATGGGGCAGCGAGTTCGGGTCGAGTGGGTCGGGGCCGACCGTTAGATCGAGGTGAAGCGCGGCGTCCTCCACCGTGCGGGTCAGCGGCCCGTGGACCGCGGTGTCACCCATCGTCCAAGCATCGACGTTCTCGTCGGGGATGCGTCCATAGCTGGGCTTCAGACCGAAACATCCGGTGAATGTGGCCGGAAGGCGCACCGATCCTCCGCCATCGCTGGCGGTAGCCAAGGGGATCACGCCGCCGCAGATGGCGGCGGAGGATCCGCCGCTCGAGCCGCCCGGCGTTCGCTCCAGGTTCCAGGGGTTGCGCGTGACGCCAAAGAGCAGATTCTTGGTGATCGCGGTGTAGCCGAACTCGGGCGCGTTGGTCTTACCGACGACGATTGCCCCCGCGGCTTTGAGGCGTGCCACTTGCACCGAATCGCGCGTAGCCAGGTTGTCCTTGAACGGGACGGAACCCTTGGACGTGACGAGGCCGTCAGCGTCTTCCAGATCCTTCACCCCCAACGGAATGCCCTCGAGGGGGCGGCCCTCTCCCCGGCCGATGCGATCCTCCGCGGCTCTGGCGGCGGTGATCAGCTCGTCGCGATCCCTCATCGCAACGAACGCATTGATCTTCTCGTGGGTCGAGTCGATGCGGAGGAGCACCGTCTCCATCAGCTCGACAGGCGAAAGGTCTCTGCGGGCCAGCAGCCCGGTCAGCTCGTTGAGCGATCGGTATAGAAGATCCATCGGGGGTCCTCCCAGTATCGCCGCCATCATACCAGCCCCGCCCCCAACGGGTTTCGGCAGCCCGGGAACTGGCCAGCTGCGGCGAGGGGGGCGTTTTTTGGTTGATTCCGAGGCGGGAACGCCTAGAATGCGCCGGTCGAACCATGGCGTAAGGAGCGACATGGGGGTGGACGCCGGGCGGCTCCCCGAATCAGCCCGTCGAGAAAATCGCGCCGAACGATTTCCATGAGCGAGATTGGAGTTGGCAGGATTGGAGAGCTGGCTTGGGGGATTCGGTCGACTCGGCGCATTCGTTGACTGACTTCGCTGAAACAGAATCGACTCATCGAAGCGGACATCAGCGAAATCTGGAGGAACGATGGCAGCCAAGAAGAAGAAAGCGGCCAAGAAGAAGGGCTCTGGTGGTGATCTGATCATCTCCAAGGCTCGCACCAAAGCGGCGACGAAGAAGTGCAACGTGAGCAGCGACTTCTACGGCGCGCTCGACAAGACGGTGCGCGGCATGATCGCCGGCGCCGAGTCTCGTGCACTGGGTAACAAGCGCAAGACCCTGAAGCCGGTCGATCTCTAGCGAGTGATTTGGGCCCGTCGACTTTCGTCGACGGGCCTTTCGCTTGCCGTCGATTGCGCTCGCTTTCTTCAGCCGACTCGCGCCAGCTGGAGGACATACGCGGCGCGGTCGCGGGTCAACAGCGTGTTACTCGGGTTCGCCAGGGAGCGTGCCCGCGTCGGAATCGCCGGGCGCTTCGGGATCGGATGGCGTCACTGCCTTCGGGCGGGCGCCATCCGGGTCTAGGTTGGCTCCGACGGAGAACAGTCGGTTGATGGTCACGCGCCGGAGAACCTCCGTTGCGTCGAGCGCGTGCGCGGTCGCGATGAATTCGAGGCCGGCGCTGGCAAGTGCAGCGGCTTTTTCGATCGCTCGCGGCGTCGACTCGGCGTCGCTCAGCTCCATCCGATCCGCCACCGCAACTTTGTTTGCCAACGCGATGAACACGAAGAGCGCGGAGCGGCGTTCCGCCGCGTCCATTCGGGCAAGCGTTCGAAACAACAAGTGGTGGTGATCGAGTGCAGCCGGCAAAGACGGCATCCAGACCGGGAGATGCCATTCGGGTGCGTCCAGTGCCTGCTGGTCGCCGTCGATCAGCGCCCGCTCGTCGGGGCGGATGAAGCGGTAGATCCCGCTGGCTCGATCCCAGGTCGGGAAGCCCAGATCTTCGAGTCGACCCGTCCTCCAGCGCAGCGCCCATTCTTCGTTCTCCGCGGTCGGTTCGTGGATGACTCCTTGGAGCATGCGAAAGTACGTCCAGTAGTCGGCGCTGAACAGGGCGCGAAGCATCGTCGTGATGGCGTTCAGATCGTCGCCCTCGCGAATGGCGGTAAAGTAGAACTGGCCCTCCTGCGTTTGGCCGCCAATCGGTGGCTGCCAGCCGTCGTCGTCGTCGGGCTTCTGGACGCAGTGGATCCGCTGCCTGAGGAACAAGACCACCACCTCCGGATCCAGCGCCCGAATCGCGCTGAGCAGTACCTCCTCGCCGCTGCTGGCGAGGGTTTCGAGCCAGCGGTCGAGGTTGTGGTAGTCCGGCAAATTGCCCTTCCAGGCATCCAGATCGACACACGCCACGACCTGCTCGGCCGTCGCGTAGGGGAGCAACCACCCGGTGTCTTCGATGCCGATGGCCTTCAGCGTGAAACAGAGCTCGGCCTCGGGCATCAGCGGCACCACGGCCTCGGGAGCTGGGAGCAATCCCAGAATCTCCGAGCGGTGAGCAAGCGGGGTTTCACAGACCAACGCGACCTGCTCTTTGAGATCCAGAGTCGCAATCAGATCGGTTGCCGCCGCGCGGTCTCGGCGGCCAAGCGCGAGGAAGCCTTGCGGAGTGGTTGAAGGCGAGGGGGTCGCTGCCACGGAGTGGACGGTAGCAGCGGGCCGAAAGCGCGGAATCGGCTGCGAAACGCTCTCTCGGCGCTCGGCCGCCCTTCCAGTATGTTCGGCTCGATGCCGACCATGGACGATGTCCGGCGTGCGCTTCTCGCCCATCGCCCCAGCCTTGTCTCGGCCGAGACCGCGCGCCGCGCGGCAGTCGCGATGGTGCTCCGAGACGACGCGGGCCCGGTGGAAGTTCTCTTCATCGAACGGGCCAGCCGCGAGGGAGATCCGTGGTCCGGCCACATGGCGTTTCCTGGTGGCCGGGTCGAAGAGCTGGACGACACCACCCGGGCAGCCGCCGAGCGGGAAACCCACGAGGAGGTGGGCCTATCGCTCGAGGGCGCGGAGACCCTCGGACGCCTGGACGACATGCACGGCTCGCCAGCCACGGCGAATCAGCTCGCAGTCTCCGCCTTCGTCTTCTACGTCAGCCAGCCGGGCACACTCGTAACCAATCACGAAGTTCGGGAGGCGTTCTGGTTTCCGCTCGACTCGCTGCTCAGGCCCGAAAGATTCGTCGAGCATCCGATGCAGCGTGGGTCGCGAACGCACTTTCCAGGGATCCTGGTCGGCGAACCCGGTCGCCACGTGGTCTGGGGGCTCACTTACAGGTTCCTGGAAGGTTTCCTCGAGTTGCTCGGCCAGCCACTTCCAGAACGTTGGCAGGCCGACCCTCCGAGCTAGAACCGCGACCCCTCGCCGGCGGGCGAGTTGCGCTCGAAGCCATGGCAGCTCTTGACGGGCAGCGGTGGGTAGCGGAGGAAAGCCGGTTCGGCGTCCGCCCGCCGGCAACGCCAGAAGGAGCTACCACGCGCGCTGCGCTGGACGCTTGCGAAGCGGCAGCTCGAGCAGAGCCCCACGGACGGATCGGGTTCGTCAGGGGTTTGCTGGGTGGACAAGAGGCGGATCGTCTCCATTCGACACAGTTACGTGACCCAGGGTGGCAGCGTGCGGACGGCCTTCAGTCTACAATCCGCAGCCATGAAGCGTCGATCCGCGTTGTCGGCTCGTCTTGGCCGGGTTCTCGAGCTGGCGGAGCGAATTCTCGAGGACCTCGTCGCCGCGCCCCCTCCCCCCGAGATTTTCGAACGTTGCTGGGCGTTTCGCTGGGATGTTCGACGGGGTCCCGGGCATCTGATCCCCATCGATGAGCCGCACCCCTTCGAGCTGGCGGATTTGATCGGTGTGGAGGATTCCGTGGCCAGCCTGGTGGCCAACATCGAACAGTTCGTGTGCGGGCACCCTTCGAATCACGTCCTGCTCTATGGCGAACGCGGCACCGGCAAGTCATCGGCCGTCCGCGGCTTGCTCACGCGCTTCGGAGCGCGGGGTTTGAGAATGGTGGAAGTCCACAAGTCGGATCTC
>CAXMOC010000089.1:0-6012 GCA_964194865.1 uncultured Opitutales bacterium
GTCATCGATTCGGCGGCGGCGTTTCCGCTACTCCCCCTCTCGGTGCCCTTCGTCTTGTTCGCGATATTCCGCTATCACCATCTGGTGGAAACGGCGGGGCTCGGCGAACGGCCCGAGGAGGTTTTCCTGAAGGATCGCGCGTTTCAGGTCTGCGTCCTCGCCTTCGCCGCGGTCGCACTGAGCGCCGTCTACCTTGGAGCTTGAGCCCGCAGGGCGCGTTCCGCCGATCTCCTGGCCGGCTCCCGTTCCCAACGGGCCCGAGCAACGGCGCGTGCACATCGAACTCGGCCCACGCCTCCTCGAATCGTTTCTGGAGCGGTGACGACGTGGCGCGATCACTCGCCGACTTCGTTCGCAGGGCGCTCGAAACCGTAGAGGAGATCTCACCCGAGGCCGCGGCCGCAGTCCTGCAGAGGCCCGATCGCGCGGGCTGGCACTTCATCGACGTGAGAGAGCCCGCCGAATTTGCGGAGGGCCACATCCCGGGTGCCCGCAACTTTCCTCGCGGTTTTCTCGAGGTGCGCGCCGACCTCGAGCACTACAAGCGCGACCCCTGGCTCGAGGACCGCGGCCGCAAGCTGATCCTCTACTGCGGCGGTGGCCACCGGAGCGCCTTGGCAAGTCGAACCCTGCAGGAGATGGGATTCGCCCGCGTGCTCTCGCTCACGGAGGGCTGGACGGGTTGGAGCGAACGGGGATTACCCTTCGAGCGCTGAGCCGGACCCCGCCCGGCGTTCACGCGGTATGCTGCTGCGATGGACGATGAGGGGATGATCCTGGACGACGTGCTGCGCGAACGCGTCGCACTCAATCTGCGAGAGTTCTCCCGACTACCGGCGCGCCACGAGAACCTGCGACACGCGGCGGTGGCCCTGGCGCTGATCGCCGATGACTCGGGCGAGCCCTGCTTCGTCCTGACCCGACGTGCCGCCAAGCTGAAGGATCACGGAGGCCAATGGGCTCTGCCCGGGGGGCGACTCGACGCCGGCGAGAGCGCCCAACAGGCGGCCTTGCGCGAGCTGTCCGAGGAGGTCGGCCTGGAGCTCCCCGACGAGTCCGTACTCGGTCTGCTCGACGACTACCCCACGCGCTCGGGCTTCGTCATCACCCCGGTGGTGGTGTGGGCCGGAGACCAGCAGGTGCTGAACCCTCAGCCCACCGAGGTTGCCGCCGTCTACCGGGTTCGGCTGTCAGAACTCGCGAGGCCAGACGTGCCGCGACTCCGCAGTATCCCCGAGAGCCCGCGGCCCGTGATCTCGATCCCGCTGCTGGGCACGCACATCCACGCACCCACGGCGGCGATTCTCTACCAGCTCCACGAGGTGGCTCTCGGCGGGCGCGACACAAGGGTGGTCGACTTCGAACAGCCCGTGTTCGCCTGGCGCTGAACCGTGCTCCCATTGGGCAGCTCGAATGAGCGTCCTCCGGCGCTGCGCTCCGGGAGCTCTCCGATTCCACAGAGGCTGTGCGGTTGATTCAGCAGACCCGCGATCGGGGCGGGCTCGAAGCCTTCCTTCGCCGTGATGCTGCCACCCAGATTTATGCGCTCGCAGATCTAGATGCCTTTTTCTGGCCGGAGACGACATGGTACGCCTGGGTCGAGGGTGGCGACCGCATCGATGCAGTCTGTCTCGTGCTGGAACGGCTCTCTCCCCCCATCGTGTACGCGGTCTGCCCGCCCGCGCACGAACCCACAGGGCTGCTGCTCGATGGAGTCCGCGAGCTTCTGCCGCCGCGCTTCTTCGCCAACCTCAGTCCGGATCTGATCGAACGATTGCGCCCACACTTCGCGATCGTCAGCGAGAGTCGATTTCAGAAGATGTTTCTCCCGAGCAAAGTATCGCTGCCATCCGAAAGCGCAGAGTTCGAGGAACTGGCGCCTGCCGACTATGACGAACTGAGGAATTTCTACGTCGAGCTCGACGAGGAGCCGGGCGAGGGCGAACGCGTCTTCGAAACCTACATGCTCGAGATGGGGCCGTACCTGGGTGTCCGCGACTGCGGAAAGCTGATTGCGGCCGGTGGAGTGCATTTGGTGTCCCGGCGTTACGGGGTGGCTGCCCTCGGAAACATCGCCACCCACCCGGCCTGGCGCCGAAAGGGTCTCGCTCGCTCGATCACCAGGGCATTGTGCGCGCGGCTGCGCTCCGAGGTCGAGCTAATCGGACTGAACGTCATGACTTCCAACACGGCAGCGGTTCGATGCTACGAAGAGATTGGATTCCGCCCGCTCTGCAGCTACATCGAGGGGATCCTCGAGCACCGCTGAGTCGGAGGATCCGACCGGGCAACGCGCTAGTATCCTAGAGATTCGTTTCACCACGCCTTCCGAGTTTGCGCCGCCGCCGGGACCTTCGTGACCAGACTGATCAGCCGGCTGTTTCTCGCGATCACCGGCTGGAAGCCGGAAGGGACGCGTCCGGCCTCTCGCTGTTTCGTGCTGATCGCCGCACCTCACACCAGCAACTGGGACCTCGCCTTCCTGCTCGCAATCGCCGCGATCTTCGAGGTCAAGCTCTCGTTCGTCGCCAAGCGCGAGCTATTTCGCTGGCCGATCGGCGGATTGCTGCGTCGGGTGGGCGGAATCCCCGTTCGCCGCGATCGCCGACAAGACCTGGTCCAGCAGCTGATCGAGCACCTGGGCGAGGCTTCGGATCTAGCGTTGACGATCCCAGCCGAGGGTACCCGCAGCTACGTGCAGTATTGGAAATCGGGCTTCTATCACGTCGCGCTGGGAGCGAAGGTGCCAGTCGTATTGGGCTTTCTCGATTACGAGCGCAAGCGCGGCGGGTTCGGCCCCGAACTCGCGTTGACCGGGGACCCGTCACTCGACATGGACGCGATCCGGGCTTTCTACAGCAGCGTGAAGGGTCGACATCCGGAAAATGCCGGAGAGATTCGTCTCAAGGCGGAGAGCGATCCCGATCGCGCGATCGGCTGAACCCCGGCGCGGGCCGTTCGGAACTCGTTCCGGGCCCGCCACCAACCTGCGAACCCAGCGCTAGATTCCGATGTCGCTCAGTGCATCGGCGACGCGGCCGACGATCGCTGTCAGACGCGGGTGGGACTCCTCGAAATCTTCCAGCGCTGCGGTCAAGCGTTTCCCGAGTGAGCTCGAAAGCTCGCTGTCGTGCGCGGGATCCAGCGCGCGCCGGATGTCTTCGGCGGCCTCCTGCAGCTCTTCACGAACCTCTTTACCCAGATCTCCCGACGCCTCCAGGGCTTCGTGCAGCTCAGCAAGAATTTCGGTTAGCGGAGATTGCGTCTCGACCATGCCAGCCCTCTGTTCAGTCCCAGATTACACATTGAATCGAAAGTTGACGACGTCGCCGTCCTGCACGACGTATTCCTTGCCTTCGACGCGGGCGACTCCCGCCTCGCGGCACTTCACCTCGCTGCCCAGCTCGATCAGATCCTGCCAGCCAATGACTTCGGCCCGAATGAATCCCCGCTCGATGTCGGAATGGATCTTTCCGGCGGCCCTCACGGCGCGGCATCCTCGCTCGACGGGCCAGGCTCTGCACTCGTCGGGCCCCGAAGTCAGCATCGAAACCAGGTCGATGAGCTCGTAGGCGGCGCGGATGAAGCGGTTCCGCGCCGGCTCGTTCAGGCCGAGCGAGGCAACGAACTCGCGCTGCTCGTCTTCGGCCATCCCCGCGATGTCCATCTCCACCCGAGCGGAGAGCACCACCAGGCCCAGGCCGCGCTGACTTGCGCAGCTCGTGAGATCTGGCGAAACCTCGGCCCCGATTGCGTCCTCCTCGACATTCACCACCAACAACAAGGGCTTCTGGGAAAGCAACGCGTAGCCAGCGATCATCGCGCTTTCCTCGTCGCCCAACGGAAACGATCGCAGTGCACCGCCGTTCTCGAGGTGTGCCTGGATGCGCTGGAGCAGATCGAGCTCCCGCGGGTTGCTTCGATCCCTGGTGAGTCGGTCGATCCTGCGTTCGACGAGTTCGAGATCAGCCAGGATGGTCTCGGTTTCCAGGTCCTCGATCTCGCGCACCGGCTGCGGCGGCTCTCCGGCGTCGTTTGGGAATGCGCGCACGACTTGACACAGGGCGTCCACGTCGCGCATGGCGTTGAGCGCCTTGCGATCGAGACCCTCGCCCCCCGCACCGCGATCCGTAAAGGTGATCTCGGCATAGGTGATCTTCTTGGGTCGATACAGCTCCGCGAGGGCGTCTACGCGAGTATCGGGAACCTTGACGACTCCGATGTTGACCTTGTCGCGGCCCGACGCAAAGCCTGTGTCCACCTCCAGGCCGGTGAGCGCACCAAACACGGTGCTCTTTCCGCCACCTGGGAACCCGACCAGCCCGATCTTCATGGGACGCGGACCGTACAACACAGCGGCCAGCAGCGGCCAGAGCTTCTGCCCTGGGGTCAAGCTCTGGGCCCTTCGGCCCGGAGACCCGCTCGCTGCGGCTGCTTCGGGGGCTGCGCCCTCAGGCCGAGCAGCACGCAGCCCACGCCCGCCACAAAGGCCCCGTTCTCCTGATCCGCGATCCCCAATCCGGTGATGCAGACGAGCAACAGCCTGCAATCGAGGTACGCGCGCAGCCAGCCTGGAAGCGCCGTCTCTCCCGTTCGCACCCACGCGAGCGCAGGACCGAGCAGGACCAGGTCGAGTGGGACGAACAGCATGGCGTTGTAGTTGTCCGACCAGATGTGCCCGATCGAAAACAGCGAGATCGGCAGCATGACGGTCCCCAGCAGACCGAACGAAACTGCGACCGGAATCAGCAGAAGACCGGCCACCCGGCCGAGCGTGCGGGCGCTCACAGCGGCGCGCCTGGCCGCCACGCCTGTGGCGGCGAAGACCAGCCCCAGCGCAGCGCCCAGCGCCCAGCCGAGTTCTCGACCAGCACCCACACTACCTCCGACGGCGGAACGCGCAGCGCGCCGATGAACTCGCTCGGTCGCAGCGACCAGCGGGACAGCAGTTCCGAGGGCAGGATTCTCGGCGACCGCAACCAGGTCGCGCAGGTATCGGGGTAGAAAGCTCCGCTCCCAAGCTCCGATCGCATCTTCGGCATGGCTGCCGGCGAGAAGATCCAGCCCGAGCAGGGCTGCGAGGCGGCCTGATCCAGCGTCGAGAATGTCGCCTCGAAAGGTGGTAGACACCTCCATGGTGTCCGCGGCGCGACGAAGCGCGCCCTCGGTCACCCCATCGAGCAGGTCGCGAATCCGCGTCGCGCAGTTGTCGAGTACGTGGTCGTAGCGATAGTCGGTGTTCCCGGGCTGGAGGTTCGTCTTCAGGCGCTCGAGCAAGAGCAGGGTCTGCTCGGGCGAGAGATTCAGCCGCTGGGCCTCGACGTCGCGGTCCTGTAACCGGTAGCTCTCGAAGCGGACCTGCGCGGACGAACGCCGGAGACTGAACATCCCCCTGCCCAGGGCGGTCTCGAGCATGAAGCCGGGGCGGTGAAAAGGCGCAACCCCGTAGTCGTACGAGTCGTCGACGCCAGCGCTCGGATCGACCACCCGGAGCAGGACGTGGCCGAAGCGCGTGTCGATCGAGCGCTCGGGTCCAATCGTCACCAACTCGATCACTGGGGTAGCCGCGCCAGAATCCGCCGGCAGAAGCTGCGCGATCAGCGCCGTCACACCGAGCAGCCTCCAGCTCCAACGAGCAATCATCCGAGCATGCGCAAGAATGGGAGGCTCAAGCGGCCTCTCGCGACCTCGGCAACCGGGCCCGTCAGCGTGACGTCGAAGTCGTCCGTCACCGCCACCTGTAGTGATCCGCCCGGCGCGTCAATTCGGATCGGGCTGCCCACCAAGGCCAGGCGAACCGCCGCACAGGCGACCGCGCAGGCGGACGTTCCCGAAGCCTGGGTCTCGCCGGCGCCTCGCTCCCAGATGCGGATGAACAGGGAATGGGGGCCGGTGGGTACGGCAAACTGGACGTTGCAACGCCGCGGGAAGATCCGATGGCGCTCCAACAGCGGACCGAGTGAGCGCGCTTCTTCGGCCGTCCAGCGCTCGCCCCGATCGCGAAACAGCACG
>CAXMOC010000090.1:0-2820 GCA_964194865.1 uncultured Opitutales bacterium
CGTCCCGGATCTCTAGCCCGCGATGGGCTGTGGGCATCTAGAGACCTCTCACCAACAGCCGCGCATCTCCCTGCGTCAGCCGATCAGCAGTACCACCACGGCGAGGCCAACGAACCAGAGTGGGACGTAGGGCTCGAGATAGACCCGCTTGAAGCGCTGGAAGCCACGGATGTTGAGGTCGGCCCAGCTCCCCTCCTCGAAGGTCACCCTCGCGCTCGAGCGCCGGAAGGCGATGTAGGCTGGCATCCCGGCCAGCAAGCCAAAGACGAGGCCCAGTGCGTGCTGGGCGTTCGCGATGTGACCGACCAGGCCGGTCGCGCAGAGTGCGAACCATCCCATGATCCACATCGTGTCCTGGTCGGTTAACGCGTAACCTTTGGACGTGTAGCGAGCCCGCATCCAGCTGAAGCCGAATAACCCGTATACAACGCCAGACATCCCGCCAAAGAGCGGACCGCTCGTTTCGAACTGCACCAGGACACCCGGAATCTGTGTCACCGCCACGAGGCCCAGAAGCGCGTGCATTCCCTCGCGATTCTCGATCTGGCTGCCGAGTCGGTAGAGCCAGAGCATGTTGAAGGCCAGGTGCAGCAGGCCGAAGTGGATGAACATGGGCGTCAGCAGGCGCCATGGTTCTGCCCACGCGATCTCCCGGAGGAAGTACCCGTCTATGGTGATTGGGACGACGAGGAGGGCGCGGACGACCGCGGAGTTCGGGTCTCCCATACCCGACAGCACGCTGACAGCCACGCTGAGGACGATCAGGGCCAGCGTCGCGGGCCCGAGCGGGCTTCCGCCGACCAGGCTGCGGCCTGCCGAGAGGCCCGGAATGCGCACGGGCCGGCTGTCGACTTCGCGCTGCGTGCGGATCCGTTCAGCTTCGGCGCGACTCGTGTCGGACACTGCACCTGTGTATTGGGTCGCGAGCGCCTTCGCGGTCTCGAGGTCCTCGTGCTCGATGATCCAGACCTCGTGGCGGTCGTCGTGTGAACGCACCTCGTTCTCGATGCCCTGGACTTCCAGGTAGTCGGAGAGACCGCGCGCTTCCTCGGGGTCGGCATGGCTGTTGAGATGTTGCATTCCACGGCGAGGATAGGGATTTCAGTGCGACCAGGCTCTGCTGGTCGAAGGGGAGTGGAGGAATACGATGGCTTCATGAAACTTCGATCTGCCGTCCAGCGGGGAAGACAGATCGATCCACTTGTCCAGTACGACACGAGGGGAATTGATGGAGCGGACCTTTCTGCCCGATGTCACGCGACTCGATGGGGTGTCGGAGACGGGATCGGGACGCTTTCGACCCGATCTCAACACCCTGTTCTGAGCCGGATCGACGGGCGGCGTAGTAATCGATGCAGGGTTGGCAGCTCGCCCTTCCGGCGGGGTGCCGATCGTCTATATCCAACCCAACGATTGCAGGTTCTCGGAGTCGGGGAGCTTGCGCTGGAGGAGCACGCGATCCCGATCGTGGAAGGTGAGCAGCAAGGCGCCCGACGACGCGTGCCGCGCGAAGACCCCGTCGACGCAGGCTTCCTCACCCGGCCACGGATAGGCGAACACGATGTCGCAATCCTCCGGCGCCACGCCCAGCGCATCCCACGCGTCGTGCTCGAAGGTGCGATGCGTGTGGGAGGTGTCGGCGGCAAGGGGCTCGTCGCCGGGCAACAGGAACGTCCCCTCGGCGAAGACCGTCGGCAACGCGAGGTCCTTCGCCATCGAACGAGCCGCGTCGATGAGTTCGCTCTGGATCTCGATGCCGACAGGCGTAAAGCCGTTGAGTGCGGCGACGCCACAAGCACCCCCGAGGCCGCTGCCCCATTCGCAGAACAACGGCCCGGACGCCAAACCCTCGGCCCGGATGCGGACCAACGCGCGGTTCACGGCGCCAATCCCGCTGCCCACATAGTCGCCGGGCACCTCACCGGGAAGAGCGAGCACCCGCCGTTGCACCTCTTCTTCAAGCTGAGCGAGGGCTTCGCCAGAGGCTTCCAGGTCGTCGACGGTCATGTGGGCTGACACCTTGCGGAATCGAGAAAGAAAGCGGCGGCCCGTCCCCGGGCCGCCGCTTTGGAACCGCTGAGCGAGAGTTCTACCCCTGCTGAACGTTGGTGGCCTCGGGACCCTTTCGCCCCTGGCCAGCTTCATAATTCACCGAGCTACCTTCGCTCAGCGACTTGAAGCCCTCGCCCAGAATGTTGGAGTGATGGACGAACAGATCCTCGCCGCCGTCTTCAGGCGTGATGAATCCGTAGCCCTTCTCGTCGCTGAACCACTTGACTGTACCTCGTGCCACAATGCTCTCCTGCCCGTCCCGCGGGTCGCCACTAGTTGAACGCCCATTTGCGGATCGGGAATCTTCGCCGCGCGCGATTGTTGGGTACCAACTTGGAACCGAAATCATCGGCATTCCGGAGATGCTTCCCCGAAAGCCGGAAAGCGCGTTGCTGTGGGGCGGCAACTGTGTGCTCCACCCCGAATGGCTTGAAGACTAGCTGCGAATCTCCCGGTTCGCACCTGTCGCGTCTCCTCACGCCACATTGTTCGTACCCACCCGCTGCGGGTCATTCGACCCAACGCCGATACCCGGACATTGAGCGAAACCGCAGCTTGTATGTCCTATCCCCGCTTGGCGCCCGGATCGAGAGCGAGTGGAATTCGAACGGTATCGCTCCGTTAGGCCGCCTTCGCTGGAGCGAATCCGAACCGCCCAACCTGCCAACAGAGAAAAACCGGCACCGCTCGAGGCCGCAAACTTGCCGTCTCCGGTTCGGATACGCGCGGGCTCGACCTCCAAGACCCCGCGGAATCGCGGAGTTTTCT
>CAXMOC010000091.1:0-2306 GCA_964194865.1 uncultured Opitutales bacterium
AGGCCTTCAATGATCTTCACCTCGGCGTCGACCAGTGCATCGAGGCGTGCGACGACAGACACCCGAGAGAAGTATGTCCTCGCCAGCTCGACGAAGAGAGTGTCGTGCCTGGCCTCCGAGGCGGCGATCTCGCAATAGAAGTTCCGCAGGGAAGGATCCGTCAGCGCCTGAGCGATCATGCCGAAGCGCTCGCATCCCCGCGCTTCGACGATTCCGCTTACGAGGAGCCTGTCGAGAAAATACTCGTCCCGGCCGCCGCGAATCTCGGCTCGCATGGCCCCTACGTAGGGATCCTTGCCGTCGGGTCCCAGAATGAGTCCTCGCTCCTCGACCCGGCGATAGACCTGGTAGAAGTGCTCGAGCTCTTCGCGTGCCAGATCCATCATCGCCGCCACCAGCTCTCTGCGATCGGGATAGTGGGTGATCAAAGACAGAGCCACCGCCGACGCCTTGCGCTCGGCCGCGGCGTGGTCGAGTAGAAAGGCGTCGAAGTCCGCGAGGACTGCACTCAGCCAGGCCGGCGACGAAGCGGTTTGCAGAGCGATCATGCCGGGCATGATAGTCCATGCGCCCATGCGGAATCAGATCGCACCGAGCTCTGTGAACCGCGGCGCTTCAAACGGGTAGCAGCAGCGGAAGCTTGCGCAGACGCAGGCCGGTGGTGACGCGGAATGCTGGAGGAAGGCGGAGGAGATCTTCGAGTCGATCCTGCGCGAGGTGCCCGACCGACCCTCAGCACACGCCGGATTGGGGAGCGACACCATCGCGCTGGTGAACCCCGCCGGCCGGGGCGACTTCTGGCATCTGGTATTGCCAGGCAAGTGAGCCCCTAGAGTACTTGCAGCCTCGGCCTCGAACGGGTGTAGCCAACCTCGTCGGGGATCAGCAGCGGGATGCGGCCGAGCCGACGCTGTCGGAAGCGTTTCGGAAAACCACCGCTCCAGTGCGGCTCAATTCGAAGACATCTACGATCTTGTCAGTTCGCGATATGTTCGTCTCGATGCCGATAGGAGTGAAGGGCGAGCGCGATGACCTCCGAGATCCAATCCCTCCCCGAGAACTGAGGATATGCGGCGTCTCCAGAGCTTCGACGACGAGCAGCAGGCGCGGGGTCTCTCCGATGATCTGGAAGTCCAGGGCATCGAGAACGAGGTGCGTTCCGATGAGCGCCGCCACGCGGTTTGGGTCATCAGCGAGGCAGACGTCGAAGCTGCAAGGGAACTGGCCAGCCGCTACGTCGCGCCTTCAGACGCGAGCCATTCCGAAGCCGAGCGGATTCGCAAGCAGCGAGTTTCCGACGCTAGACCCGTCCGCATCCCCGGTATCTCCCAGGGCGGAGGGCTTGCGCGTGGGGGCCCGGTCGGGCAGCTAACCCTGGCCCTGATCGTCCTCAGCGCGGCAGTCGGCGTGCTGTCGGGTCTCGGGAACTCGAGCTCGCCGATCCTCCGGGCCCTCTTCGTCGTCCCGATAACCCCGGACGGGTACTACGTGGCCAGCATCGACTGGACCCAGCCGTGGCGACTCCTGACGCCCATGCTGATCCACTTCGGGATCCTGCATCTGGTCTTCAACATGCTCTGGCTTTATCGCCTCGGCAGCCAGATCGAATACATCCAAGGAATCCGCGTGATGCTGGGGCTCGTGGTGCTGACGCAAGTTCCAGGCGCTCTCGTCCAGTTCCAGCTAAGCGGCCCGCTCTTCGGCGGGATGTCCGGGGTAGTGTACGGCCTGTTCGGCTTCACCTGGATGCAGGCCCGCTACGCGTCGAGGGGCTACGCGGTGGCCAATCAAGACACGATGTTGATCATGGGATGGTTTGTTCTGTGCGCCACCGGCCTCGTGGGACACGTCGCCAACGCCCAGCATGCTCTCGGCCTGGTCTTCGGGCTGCTGGCCGGAACCCCGGCCTACGTCTCCTTCCGCCGCTCGAGCGCCAACGTGAAGTTCGAGACGGGGAGCTGGGCGGACCTCAACATCCGGGGCTTCCAGCGCTTCCAGCGCGTCTACTTCGAGCCCTACGTTCCGCTCTGGTTCGTCGGCCTCGCTGTCGTGGTGCTGTTCCTCGGCTGAGGGCCAACTTCGCTTCGGGGTCAGGGGCCCAAGCGGTAGGAGGCGACGAAGAGTCGAATCCGTGCGCAGCGACATGGGCCTCGGGAAGCCGCTCGATCCGCGCGAAGCAGGCCTCCACGGCGCGGAGGAAGGCCTCGCCGACGCCCTCGGCGCGCGACTCGTACCAGGCGTAGGCCTCGTCGATGTCGAGTTCGGCGCGGCCCCGAACCCGAACCGGTAGCGTCAACGCGGTCGAT